>CALFUU010000014.1 GCA_937929835.1 uncultured Saprospiraceae bacterium
TGGCCTCTTTCATTTTAGGTTATAAAGGCTAGAATTCCGTTAAGAACGGGCTTGTGTTTGAGCCGGAGGCGAGTTTAAGACCGTTTAGGAATTGTAGTTTTTAGAACCGTTAAGAAATGAAATAAGCCTTGAATTTTTTGGTTCGTTTTTGTTTCAAGACATGAAAGAGAGTTGCAACCACAGGTTGCATCATAGGTCCTAAATGGACCTATGAAACGAGAGAACCGAAACATCAGTTTCGGATGGGGAACGCCTGCCGGCGAGGCAAATGACTAATTGCTTGGTAATCATTTGGTTAGTAAACTTATAAGAACAAAAAGAGTGCACTCTAAATGGGAGATTCTATAAAAAGTAAATGCAAAAGGTTATCCCATAAGGATGGCCTTTTGTATTTCCATCTATATATCCTAATAAGCTAGGAGCTCCAATCTAAGCCGAATCCTAACTGCTCCAAATCTCTCCAATAATTAGGATAAGACTTAGAGACCACCTCAGGATTGCGGATCGTAATAGGTTTAATTATACCCAAAGGTGCTAGGCACATAGCCATACGATGATCTTGATACGTATCAAAGGTAGGCTCCTGTATATATGCTTTCCCTTTTTGCTCTATCTCAAATGCTGCATCTTCAGATTCTGTCATTGTGACACCGACTTTATTGAGTTCTGTTTTGAGCGCCTCTACCCTATTTGTCTCCTTTATGTACAAGGTCTTGAGACCTGAATACTTGACGGAGATCCCTTTGGCAGCACAGATAACAGCTATGGTTTGGGTAAGATCTGGATGCGTGATAAAGTTGTGATCTATTGATGAAGCATAATGATCACTCGACTTGAGTCTCAGAGTCCCATCATTACTAAGCGTCGCTTCTACGCCAAACTGATGACAGAATTCCATAATCTCAGCATCCGCTTGTAGACCTGCATTAGAGAAATGAGACAAAATTATTTCCGAGTCTTGAGCAAGGGCAGCAATGGCAAAAAGATAACCAGCGGAGGACCAGTCAGACTCCACTGCATAAGCAATACTCTTATAGCTCTGCGACTGGATAACTATTGTATTATCAACGTATGATGAGACAACACCAAATGATGCCATCATCTGAAGCGTCATCAACAGGTAGGGCTCAGAAACTAGTGCACCTGCTAACTTGATAACTAATCCCTCTGGCAATGTAGGTGCTATCATGCACAAGGCCGATAAGAATTGCGAACTGATATCCGCTTGGACCGTGATTTCTCTTTTCTTTTGAGAGCCGAATGCGCCAATCTTGAGCGGTGGGTAGCCTTTAGCATTTTGATATGTAATGTCCGCACCGATTTCATTGAGCGCATCTACAAGGGCACCTATCGGTCTCTGTTGCATCTGCTCAGACCCAGTCAATATCTGCTCCCCACTGTACATCGCCAAGTAGGCTGTCATAAACCTAAAAGTAGTCCCAGCGTGATGGGCATCAAAGACGCCATCAGATTGACTCAGCAGACGTTGTAGAGCCTGTGTATCATCACTATCAGATAGATTAGAAATCTCCTGAGGAGTAACAGAAAGCGCATTGAGTATTAAGGCTCTATTGGAAATGCTTTTGGAACCGCTGATATGTACACGGCCATTTATAGGTCCTCCCTTGTAACTAACCTGTACGGTCATACCGATTCAGGCCAAAATATATTGACAACTTCTTCTGTCCCTTCAGCAAGAGACAAGCCAACTGGGCAGTGGTGGGCTGCTGCTTCGAGTACTTTTTTGTCAGCTACAGAAAAGGGTTTATCAGGCATCAATATGTTGATAACGATTCTGCCTATACGACGAGGATCGGAAACCATTTCTTTGGTCACCTCTGCGCTCGCGCCCGTCATATCGATTTCTTTTCTCTGCGCGGCGATACCCATTATGGTGAGGATACAAGACGCGAGAGAGGTCGACGTCAGATCAGTTGGAGAAAATCCTTCTCCTTTCCCGTGATTGTCCGTAGGGGCATCTGTGATGATGACTGCTCCTGACTTAAGATGTACGGCTTCCGTTCTGAGGTGGCCTTGGTAAGTGACTCTAGCTGTAACTCCCATAGTTAATTGTTATCTGTGTTATCTCGTCTTTGTTCAGAATCTTCTCGCTCTCTGTCCTGTTTTTCTTTCCAAGCCTTAGCGTCTTGATCATAGCGGGTGATGATAGACTTCACTAATTTATGTCTTACAACATCTTCTGCCGTCAAATTCAGTCTTGCTATGCCCTCTAAGTCACTCAGTATGTCAAGTGCCTTATACAAGCCTGACTTCTGATGTCTCGGCAGGTCAATCTGAGAGAGATCTCCTGTTATAATACACTTGGCCGATGGACCGAGCCTCGTTAGAAACATTTTTATCTGTGTAGAGGTACAGTTCTGCGCCTCATCCAAAATGATAAATGCATTATCCAAAGTCCTTCCTCTCATAAAAGCGAGTGGAGCGACTTCGATAATTCTATTCTGAATAAAGTGATCTAACTTATCCGCAGTCAACATGTCGTCTAGAGAATCATATAAGGGTCTTAGATAAGGATCTATCTTATCCTTGAGATCTCCTGGCAGAAAGCCTAGACTCTCTCCAGCTTCTACGGCAGGACGGGTAAGGATAATCTTCCTGACCATCTTGGCCTTGAGAGCTCTAACGGCGAGAGCGACGGCTGTATACGTCTTGCCTGTTCCAGCAGGACCTATAGCAAACACAATATCATTGCTCTCCGACAGTGTCACCATTTTCTTTTGGTTACGTGTTCTGGCTTTGATAGGGCGCTTGTTGCGACCGTGCACGATGACATTGGCATTGGTCTTACTACCTCCTCCCGGTGATTCTGCTTCTTCGCTAAGCTCATAAGCAAGGTTACCATTAAGCACAGACTTCACATTCTCTATGGTTAGTTTCTCTTCTTTACGTAAGATTTTGACCAATTGCTCGACCTTAGATTTGGCCTTTTGGGTATCTTTTTTCTCGCCGAATAACTTGAGACTATCGCCTCGGGAGGTAATCTTAACATCGGGAAAGGCCTTCTTGATAAGATTCAATTTGGAGTTCTGCTCTCCGTACAATTCCACGTGGTCTACTCCAGTTATGGTTAATATGATTTCACTCAATAGTTAAGGTACTTTGTTTGGTTCGTTCAAAAATAACGGCTTTTTGTGGGGTAAGTTCTAAACTAGGTC
>CALFUU010000015.1 GCA_937929835.1 uncultured Saprospiraceae bacterium
TTCTTCGAGACATCGCAGATATAAAGTATCCTTTGTTCGTTCCGTCTCTATCATTCCCATAATATCTACGTAGAAACGTCTTGATTCATCGAGATCCTTGACGGTACATTCTACGTGCGAACATCGTATTATATTGAAGGGAAGATTCCAGTTGTGTTTTATTACCATAATAATTTAGATTATAGTTAATAGCTAACAGATAATAGTGTTAGCTACTTAACGATTAGCTTTAGCTGTGTTTATTGAACTAATGAGCATTCTTAATATTTCAGTAGCTGGAGTATTCAAATTCTTGAAATCATTTTCAGTAAGATATTTAGTCGCAGTCAAAAGTTCCAACCAATAAATTGTCTCACTTATCTCTTTATGTGCCACTTTCAGTTTGTGAATAAAGTCTGCTTTACTTTCTGCACTCTGCGCCTCTCGTATCATAGCACCAGGATTCGTACCACTTCGCAATAATTGCTTACTCATTACATACTCTCTCTTTTCTATCGTCAACATTTTGTAAGTCAATACTACTTCAATGGCAAACAAATAAGTTTTTTCTCTGAGTGGACTCTTTTTCATCCTAAGCTAGATTTTAAATATTATCTATTCTCATTTATCTATTCTCTCTTATCTATCATCTCTTATCTGTTCTCTATTATCTATGCACTCGTAAAACTATGAACTATGCACTAAAAAACTATGCACTAGATTAAAAACCGCCCAGCTTCGGAATACTATGTGTCCCATATGCCACACAGACATTTTTCGTTTCCATATAGAAATCAAAACTATAGTCGCCACCATCTCTTCCGATACCACTATTTTTTACACCACCAAAGGGTTGTGATAAGTGTCTTACATTCTGAGAATTGATCCAAACCATACCGGCATCTACGTCCCTAGCCATTCGGTGTCCCTTAGCTGAGTCATTTGTCCATATGTAGGCCGTTAATCCATACTTTACCGAATTGGCAATTTTTATAGCTTGCGCTTCTGTTTTGAACTTCATAACGGATAAGAAAGGACCAAAGACTTCTTCTTGCCCTATGCGCATCTCAGAAGTGACCCCTTCTACTAGTGTCGGCTTGACATAGCAACCAGCAGCGAGTTTGCCTTTGGGGGCAGTGCCTCCAGTTAATATTTTGGCACCATCCTCAGCTGCGATTTTAGCATAATTGAGGACTTTTTCTTGATGGCCTCTATGGATGAGTGGACCTATCTCGGTCTTGGGATCGAGAGGATTGCCTACTTTTATGTTAGCCACTCTGGCCTTCAGTTTCTTGACAAATTTATTATAGACTTTTTCGTGGAGGATGAGACGAGATGAACTTGTGCAGCGCTCACCATTCAGACTATACTTCATAAATATGACCGCATCCAATGCTCGATCTAAGTCCGCATCATCAAAAACAATAACTGGATTCTTACCGCCCAACTCAAAATGTACACGCTTAAGGGTATCCGCACCTTGACGCATTATGTGTGAACCCGTCGTTGTCTCGCCTACAAACGCAATAGCTTTTATCGCTTCGTGCTCAGTTAAGGCCTTACCAGCTGAGTGTCCTAGACCGTGCACCACATTCCATACCCCATCAGGCAGACCCGCCTCATGGGCAGCTTTCGCCAAGATCATAGCAGTCATCGGACTGTCTTCTGCTGGCTTGTGTATGACAGTACAACCTGCTGCTAAGGCCGGCGCTATCTTCCAAGTGCTCAACATAAATGGTGCATTCCATGGCGTGATGATGCCGACAGGACCTATAGGCTGACGCATAGAATAATTGAGATGGTGTACATCTGGCGTAGTCTTACCATTGGCGGCATCTATGATTCTATCTGCAAAATATCTGAAGTTCGCTGGACCTCTGAGTGCGCCTGCCTTCTTGGTAAATCTAATGGGCTGACCTGTATCATAGGATTCAAGAGGAGCGATTTCCTTGGCGTACTTTTCTATGTTCTCAGCGATGCGATAGAGGATGGCTTTTCTCTCCTTAGCGTCGACTTTTCTCCAACTCTCAAACGCCTTGGCTGCCGCCTTGGCTGCTTTATCTATGTCTCTATGATCACTAGAGACGACATCTGCTATCTTCTTACCATCTACTGGAGAGGTGTTTTCAAAGGTCTTGCGAGAGGCTGCTGCTACAAGCTTCCCATTGATCAAGTTTTTGACCGTCCCTTCTTTCTTAATGCGTCTGAGAGAACTTTTGAGCTGCTTCTCGTTTTCTGCAAATGTTGCCATAGTTAATTGCTTTAAGGCTAATATAAACAAGTGTTTATGTAATTACAAACAAATATTGACTTATCTTGTCTCTTGTAAGATATGGATAAGAACCCAAAAAGAGCAAAGTTTATTCGTGAGGCTACTTTTCTACTCAGTGAGAAAGGATATAAAGCGATGACTATGCGGGAGTTGGCCAGCAGACTCGACTGTGACAAATCCAACATCTACAACTACATCGCCTCCAAGCAGGCCCTCCTAGATCAGTTGCTTTTTGATATTGCTGACAAGTTCCACACAGGGCTATCAGAAATAGAAGCCACCTCTTACTCTGCCATAGACAAACTCAAAGAAGTCATCCGACTGCATATCAGGATGACTTTTGACAATCCCAACAAGATGCAGATTCACGCATATGAATGGCGGTTTCTAGAAGAGGACAGAAAAAAGCTATTTGTAAATCGCAGAAAAAACTATGAGGCCAAAATCTCAAACATTGTCCAGGCGGGTATAGATGAGGGTGTATTTAAATCTGGAGATAGCGAGTTTCTACGCAACTGCATCCTTTCCTCCATTCGTTGGCTCTACACCTGGAACTCCCCCTCCAAAAAAAATGCGAACCCACTAGAGGTCGAAAAAAATATTACAGAATTCATACTAGGCGGGATAAAGAAGTAAAACAAATGCATTCTCCCATTAAATCACAATACATTATAGCCTTGTAGACGAGTCTCCTCTTTTTTAATCTATAGATAAAATTTTAACCTAAAGTTATATATTTACTAGTATTAGGATTTCTAATATATCTAATACCCGTATAAAATAGGCTAAAAAACACGCTGACCTAGTCAAAAAATAAAAGAGTATACCACCAACCGAGTATCGAATTATCCATAATTTAATAATTTTTACCTATGAAAAAACTACTATTTACACTTGTAGGCACCCTTATGATATTAGGGCTATCCTACACCGATTCCTTGGGTCAGGTGACTTCAGGAAAAGTCTTCGACACCGATGGCACACCATTAATAGGTGCCACAGTACAAGAAAAAGGAACTAGCAATGGTACAATCACGGACATTGATGGCACTTTTAGTTTTACCACTTCATCTGCAACACCTACACTGGAAATTTCCTATACTGGCTACACTACACAAACAGTTGTCGGCTCAGCTAATATGAATATAACCATGGAAAGTGGCACCTTATTAGATGCCGTTGTCGTCACAGGTACGAGAGGAAAACCGAGAACAATCCTCACCTCTGCTGTCCCAGTTGACAACATTAATGCAGCCGACCTTCGGGCTAGTGGGCAGAGGACTGTCAATGATATGATCAACTATAAGATTCCTTCATTTAACTCGACACCACAGACGATCTCTGATGCCTCAGCACATTTCAACCCTTCAGAATTAAGAAACATTGGTCCATCTAGGACACTGGTATTAATCAATGGAAAGAGAAAAAACCAAAGTGCGCAAGTATTTCTCAACAGAACACCAGGAAGAGGAGAAGTGGGAACAGATTTCAAATCCATTCCCTCGAGTGCTATAGAAAGAATAGAAGTACTGAGAGATGGAGCGAGTGCACAATATGGATCTGATGCAGTAGCAGGTGTTATTAATATCATCCTTAAAGAAAGGGTCAACGAAACGGAAATAAATCTACAGACAGGCGTCACTTATGAAGGCGATGGTTTCAATTATGCAGCAGATATCAATCACGGATTCAAAATAGGAGAAAGAGGATATCTTAATGTAACAGGTGACCTCTTTCATACTGACTATACGAATAGAGCTGGACAGCCAGGTGGAGATGGACTATTTGGAAATCTGTATGCCATTGGAGCTATCCCATTGGGTGCTGCAGGTCCAGAAATTGCAACGCCAGGTGTCTTAGCAACTGCAGAGCAAATTAGAGATGGAGATACAGACTGGCTAAGGGCCAATCCAGATTTGGGTATGATAGTCGGTATTCCAGAACAAGACAGATACGCAGGATTCGCCAACTTTGCACTGCCTTACGATGGCGGGGAGTTCTACGCAAGTGGTGGTTACACATTCAGATATGGAAAATCATTTGCACTATATAGAGTACCGTTCTGGCCTGGTGTAGGATCAGCAAGAGAAACCAATCCGTTATGGGTAGATCGATCTGAGGAATTCCAAGGCTTCCAACCAACTTTTGAAAGTGATGTGCAAGATGTAACGCTTACTGTTGGTAACAGATTCCAGTTTGGCGATTGGGATTTAGATCTCAGTTTGACTAACGGATCTAACGATGTACAATATCTAGTATCCAATACCGTCAATGTCAGCTTAGGGATGGATAGCCCAACAGAGGCAGATCCTGGAGGTTATAGATTTGGGAATACCTTGGCTAATGTAGATTTATCTAGAAACTTCGGGAACGTTTCCTTCTTTGCTGGAGGAGAATTCAGAAGCGAAAACTTTGAGGCGAGAGCTGGAGAAGAGGCATCATTTATTGATGGTGGAATACAATCATTCCCTGGGTTACAACCAGATAATGAATTAGAAGAAGATGAAGGAAATAGAACCAATCTAGGTATCTATGTTGGAGCCGATTACGATATCTCGGATGCGTTCCTTATCGGCGGAGCCTTGAGGTATGAAAACTTCTCTTCTATAGGAAATGGTGATAGTAGGGACAACATAACATGGAAAGCCAATGCTCGTTATATCCTAGGTGATAATGCAGGTGCACTAAGAGCTTCCGTGAGTACAGGGTTCAGAGCACCCTCTCTACACCAAATTTACCTAAGCAATATACAGACACTCGTTGTTGGTGGAACTATCGCACAGCAAGGCACATTTAATAATGTTGATCCTATTACGAGAGTATCCCTAGGGGTTCCAGAATTGGATGTAGAAACTTCTACTAACTACACAGCTGGTATTACTTATAGGTTGGCTTCAAATATTTCAGCGACCTTGGACTACTATAATATCGCTGTAAACGATAGAGTGCTCTTAAGCACACAAGTTTCTACTGGTGCACTGCCAGAAGGTAATGAAGTAAGAACGCTTCTTGATAATGATGGTGTTGGTGGATTTGCATTTTTTACCAATGCTGCAGATACAAAGACCCAAGGCATAGACTTGGTTGTCAACTTTGAAAATCTAATTACAGGTGGAGAAAATAGCTTTGGTGTTACAGCAGCCTTTAACTGGAATAATACAGAAGTCGATACTGAAAATCTAACTGTTCCAACTGTCTTTGCAGAAAACAATATAGATATTTTTGGGAGAGAAGAAGTCGGCAGACTCCAGACTGCTAGACCGAACCTCAAAGGTACGATAGGACTTAATGGTAAGTTTGGCAATCTTAGAACGATACTTAACAATACCTATTTCGGAGAAGTGACAGAAACACATCCTACAGATGCAGCATTAGATCAAGTTTTCTCTGCCAAAATTATTACCGACCTCATTGTCGGTTATGATGTAAATGACAAAGTGAACATCAATCTTTCAGTCAATAACTTATTCAATGTATATCCAGATGAATTAGAGGGTGGAGATATAGATTCGAATATTGATTTAGGAGGTAGATTTAGATACGCTTGGCACGTTAACCAGTTTGGCTTTATGGGTGGGCTTGCAAAAATTGGAGCTACCATCAAATTATAAAACAGAATCTCATATCGCGTAGATATGAGTTGAACACATACAGGGGTTGATTTATTCCACAATAAGTCAACCCCTTTTTTTATCTTTAAAATAGAAGATAACGATTCTTTACTTCAGCAAAATATCAACCCACTCAGTAATTAAGATTAGACTATAACTTATGCGTAAAGTAATTATCATTCTATATTGTCTTTTCTTAATACAATGTAAAATAGAAACAACTTCGTCTCCTACTCCCCAGGCACCACCCAATATTATACTCATACTGACAGATGATCAAGGTTATGGTGATCTGTCTTCGTTTGGCGCAACCGATATACATACTCCTAATATCGACCGCCTCGCCAAAGAAGGTTCTCGCTATACAAGATTTTATGTTCCACAAAGTCAATGCACACCTTCCCGAGCAGGAATTTTAACTGGTTGTTACCCTAACCGTGTAGGTATTGACTGGGTCTTTCTGCCTCATTCCGAGACTGGTCTACATACCGATGAGGCCACAATCGCAGACATATTAAAACCCATAGGCTATAGTACCGCCTACTTAGGCAAATGGCATCTCGGCCATCACCAGAAATTTCTTCCTACCAATCAAGGGTTTGACTACTACTATGGCATTCCTTACTCCAATGATATGTGGCCGAACAATCCCCGTAAGGACTATACATTTCCACCCCTGCCACTTATAGAAAATGAGGTAACTATCGATACCGTTGATGCGGTCATCCAAAAAAATATGACCAAGGTCTTAACCGAGAAAGCAACTGAGTTTATAACCCTACACAAAGAAGACCCATTCTTTCTAATGCTATCGCATCCTATGCCCCATGTTCCGCTTTATGTATCAGATAAATTCAAAGGAAAATCAAAACGTGGACTCTACGGTGATGTGATGCTAGAACTGGACTGGTCTACGGGAGCCATCTTAGAGACACTTAAAAAATTTAATCTAGAAGACAATACGATGATCATGTATATGTCAGATAATGGGCCGTGGCTGGCCTACGGGAATCATGGCGGATCCACTGGCGGTCTTTACGAAGGTAAGGAAACTTCTTATGAGGGAGGTATTAGATCTCCGTTACTTATAAAATACCCTAACCTTGTTCCTGCTGGAAAAACCATCGATACACCCATAAATGGAATAGATATACTGCCGACAATAGCTGCAATTACGGAGGCACCGCTACCTAATAAAAAAATAGATGGAAAAAATATAATACCTCAACTAACTGAAGAATCCAATACGATGGCACATGATGCCTATTTCTTTTATATGAATAAGAATCAATTGGAATCCGTTATGACGAAAAAATGGAAACTAATCTTACCACACAGCTATAACTCTCTAGACGGCAGACCTGGTGGTAACGATGGAGCTCTCGCCCCCTACAAAAAAATAACTGCTAGAACACAATTGTTCAATATTGAGAAGGACAAGTATGAGAAACATAATGTTGCCCAGGCCAATCCAGATATCGTTCGCAATCTCTCTATGAAAGCAGATAGTATCAGAAATATTCTAGGAGACAAAATATTAGGCATAGAAGGAAGTCAGGTAAGGCCACTGGGCAAGATATAATTTTAGAAAGACACATAACAACTTCTTAGGTGGCACCTACCTGTCCTTAGGTACACTGGCACTAGCTTTTATGTATTATCCTTAGTTATTATTGTGCCCTCAGCATAATACTCATTGCCACATTCAAGATAAACTACTGCGACATAGATAAAAATTCTCATCACGGCAAGGACTAATATCTCAAAATATTGTAATTTTGATTATAGAAACAGTGTTTCATTAAACAAAACAGTCTGAAATCTATCTAGAGCTATGCAAGAACTCAAGAGTTCGGTACACAAAACCTTCGCCATACTCGAGTACTTTACACCTCAAAAACCTGAGTGGGGTGTTACAGAACTAGCAATAGCCGTAGGGTCGAATAAGAGCACCGTATATAGATTTCTTTCTGATCTGTGTAAACTAGATATTCTTACCAAAAATCCTGAATCAGATAAATACACTCTCGGTCTCAAGCTATTTGAACTAGGTAGTCGCGTTAGTTTGAAATCAGCCTTTGTAGAGAAGACACATCCAGAATTGGAGTCTGTTGCACAAGACATAACCGAGACAGTCCACATAGCTGTACTCAAAAGACATCAAATATTCTATGTCGACAAAGTAGAAAGCCCGCAAGGACTAAAAATTAGTAGCCAAATCGGTAGTTACAATCCCGCATATGCCACTGCTCTAGGTAAAGTTCTATTAGCCTATTTACCAGAAAGACAACAAAAAGAAACAACAAAGACGCTACTCCATCCAGATACTGTTATAGGCTACACCAAGAACACGATAACCAAACAGAGAAATCTATTAAAAGCTCTGGCCGAGATCAAGCAAAATGGCTATGCGATAGACCGAGAGGAATTTGAACTAGGACTTATCTGTGTCGCTGTCCCGATTTTTAATCAGGAAGGCCATATGGTAGCAAGCCTCAGTGCCTCAGGCCCAGCCAATAGATTTGAAGAAAAAGAAGTGATGAGATATGTCGCGACATTAAAAAAGGGCGCTACTGCCATTCAAAATAAAATCGGATACTTTAAACCCTAAGACAAATGAGCAAAGGAGAAGGAAAATACTCTACCATACATTATCAAAAGTACCTTCAAATAGAGGAGCTACTAAGTGCCCAACAACTTCGGAGTGGAGCCTTAGGTGACCCTGCTCACGAAGAAATGCTTTTTATTATTGTGCATCAAGTTTATGAATTATGGTTCAAGCAGGTCATACATGAGCTAGAATCAGTGATAGAGTTTTTTGAGGATAATGAAATAATAGAGAGCAGCCTATCAGTAGCTATAGGCCGACTGAATAGAGTGCAGAAAATACTCCAGTTACTCGTCAAGCAGATAGGTATAATGGAAACGATGACGCCACTTGATTTCTTAGATTTCAGAAGTTATTTATTTCCAGCATCAGGTTTTCAGAGCTTTCAGTTCCGTGCAATAGAGTGTCTATTGGGCTTGCCAGAAGAACAACGATTAACTTACTTTGGTCAGAAGTATAGTTCTGTCTTTACAAAAGATAAGCAGAAGACACTAGATGACATCTACAAAAAAGGGACCCTTCTAGACAAAGTTAATGATTGGCTAGAGCGCACACCTTTTCTAAACCTTGATGGCTTCGATTTTCTTGAAGAGTATCGCGGAGCCCTTACGGCTATGCTCAATAAAGAGACCGAAGCGATTATGTCCTCAGAATACCTTACCGACAAGCAAAAGAAGATGCGGTCGGAAATGGTCGGTAGCTCAGATACCTATTTTAGATCTATACTAGACGAGGATACACATAACAACTTGCTGAAGGAGAATAAAAAGAGATTAAGCTACAAGGCAACTGTAGCAGCACTCTTTATTAATCTATACAGAGAGGAGCCTATCTTACAATTGCCTTTCCAATTTATCACTTGTCTCATAGACATAGACAATGAAGTGACCAATTGGAGACACCGACATGCACAAATGGTGCTCCGGATGATTGGCAACAAAATAGGCACAGGAGGGTCCTCAGGCCATTCGTATCTAGCCAAGACAGCGAGCTTGCATCAAATCTACACTGATTTTCATGGCATCTCCTCGCTGCTCATACCACGATCAGAACTACCTCTTCTTCCAGATAACATAAGAGATCAATTAAATTTCTACTTCACAGCCAAGAAGGCTTAACAATAAACTGAACAATCCACTATGCGTATAAATGGTCACTCCCATCTACTCCCTAATCCAGAGCAAATCCCACAGTATCTCAAGGATAAAGAAATATTCTGGATAGACGAAGACAGAGAGTATATGCTCCAAAAAAACTGGAAACGGCCAGTAACAGATTCTAGTTTTTTCCTTAGTGAAAAGCTAGAGTGGATGGACAAAAACAAAATCGACCACGCCGTAGTTTTAAACCTCTCTCAGCTCTACGGCAATGGCCTACGCATTAAGGATATGAAGCAAGCGCTGAGATTCCAAAATGATTTTAATGCCACTACCCAACATAACCACCCTACCAAATTTACTTGCGGCTTTGTCGTCCACGCAGGATTTATTGATGGAGCATTGTGGGAGATAGAGCGGTGTGTAGAAGAGCTAGGCCTTAAAGTTCTATGTCTGCCGACGCATTATATGGACTCAGTCGGAACGTGGAGAGGTATCTTTGATGAAGAAACACAACCTATTCTAGAACTCGCCAACAAATATAAATTGGCCGTAGAGATACATCCTTATGATGGTGAAAAATTTATAAGTTTAGAGAACACAGCTTGGAGGTTTCACCTAATATGGATGATCGCTCAATGTGCGGATGCGTACCATTTTTACACCCTGGATGGACTCTATGAGAAGTATCCAGATATCAGAATTTGCTTTGCACATGGAGGTCAGCTCAATCATCTTAATATAGGAAGGAGGACCCAAGGATTTGACGGTCGTCCAGATTTATTTAAAGGAAAGACGAGGCCAAGAAAAGCCATCGGTCACCCGAACATATTTTTTGACACATTAGTCCATGATACTTTTTCCTTAGACCTAATGGTAAGAAGACAGAATGGTACCGATCAGATCATACTCGGTCTCGATGACCCTTACCCACTTGGTGAGATGGAATCAGAAGCGCAATCCTCCTATCCAGGCAAACTCCTAGATCTTGCCGTAGAAGAAAATATCATCACCCAACAACAGCACGAAGAAATATGGTGTAAAAATGTCATCAAATGGATCTGTGGTACAGATGATTGTGATTTTATGGAAAGAGTAAAAGGCAAAAGAAATGATATATAATACATCGGAAGAATTAGCTACACGCTTAGATAGTGAAGATCCACTCGTACGCTACAGATCAGAGTTCCATCTACCACTCCAGTCCAATGGGACACCCTACATATATCTCTGTGGTAACTCCTTAGGTCTACAGCCGAAAAGCACCGAGGCGGCCATTAAGCAAGAGCTCAGCGACTGGCAGAAGTTAGGCGTAGAAGGACATTTTCATGCCAAAAATCCTTGGCTACCCTACCACGAGTTCCTGACTCAAGCAATGGCGAAGGTCGTAGGTGCCAAGCCGGAAGAAGTTGTAGTGATGAATACACTGACAGTCAATCTTCATCTGATGATGATATCGTTCTATCAACCGACGACATCGAGAAACAAAATTCTAATCGAGTCGGATGCTTTTCCCTCTGACAGATATGCTACAGAATCTCAAATAAAAATGAGAGGTTTTGATCCAGAAACCAGTCTATTAGAATTAAAGCCCAGAGCAGGTGAAGTTTGTCTTAGAGAAGAAGACATAGAAGCGACAATAGAAGAGTATGGCGACGAGATAGCACTCATAATGCTCGGCAATACCAACTACTATACTGGCCAATATTATGACATTCATAAAATCACAAAATGGGGCCACAGGAAGGGTTGCAGGGTAGGATTTGATTGTGCACATGGGGCTGGTAATATACACTTACAACTACACGATTCTGGCTGTGACTTTGCTGTTTGGTGTAACTATAAGTATCTCAACGCTGGACCAGGTGGGATGGGCGGCGCCTTTGTACATGAGCGACATCATCACGACAAGACCTTGGATAGGCTAACAGGATGGTGGGGACACAACAAAGAGACACGTTTTAAGATGCGTGATGGTTTTGATCCTATACCGACTACCGAGGCATGGCAACTCAGTAATCCACCTATTATGGCGATGGCCTCTGTCTGGGCTTCATTGAAGATTTTTGACGAAGTAGGTATGCCTTCATTGAGAGAGAAAGCCATAAAGCTTACCAGCTATTTAGAATACTTGGTCAATACCTTGGGAGAAAAAGTTATTAATATTGTAACGCCTTCAGATGTAAACCAACGAGGATCGCAATTGTCTATACAGATGAAAAATGCCAACAAAAGCCTGTATGATTATATCACGCAGCAAGGTGTTATTGCAGATTGGAGAGAGCCTGACGTTATAAGAGTAGCGCCAGTCGCATTATACAATTCTTATACAGATGTGTATAATTTCTATAAAATATTAAAAGAAGGTATAGAAGCAAATACTTCTATATAAAATTAGAATCGACGAAAAATGTCAACTGAAAAAGTACTAAAAAATAATACTTCCAAAATAATTATTGTCGGAGCAGGCCTCTGCGGTAGCTTGCTAGCAATAAGAATGGCTCAAAAAGGTTTTAAGGTCGTCGTCTATGAGAGACAACCTGATATGCGACTCGGGGTAGAAGATGCAGGCCGATCCATCAACCTAGCCTTATCCGCTAGAGGACTCAAAGCCTTAGAAACTGCAGGCATCAAAGAATCGATCCTTGATGAGTGCATTCCTATGAGAGGGCGGATGATTCATCCCTTAGGGGGCGAATCCTTCCTATCACCATATAGTGGCAGAAACGAAGACTATATCAACTCTGTATCGAGGCCAGGCTTGAATCTAGCACTTATCAAAGAAGCCGATAAGTATGAGAACGTCATAATAAAATTCAATACTAAAGTAACAGCTGTTGATTTAGAATCGGCAGAGATAAACTATACGACAGGAGACACAACGCATAAAGACAAAGGTGCAGTTGTTATAGGAACAGATGGTGCCGGCTCTGTCGTCCGCAGAAGTATGATGAGTAAGACAACGTCCCTCCTCTTCAATTACTCTCAGGACTTCTTACGCCACGGTTACAAGGAGCTCAGCATACTACCCTCAGCAACAAATGAGTGGAAAATAGAAAAAGAAGCACTGCATATCTGGCCCAATGGTTCATTTATGATTATTGCCTTGCCTAACTTGGACGGGAGCTTTACACTCACTATGTTCCATCCGTATGAAGGAGAAGCTGGATTCAATACACTAAACACAGAAGAGAAGGTTATCAGCTTTTTTGAAAAATATTACCCTACCCTTCTACCACATGTTCCACATCTTAAAAAAGAATACTTTGAGAATCCTGTAGGAACTTTAGGGACTATAAAGTGCTACCCGTGGCAAGCGCATGGTAAAACACTAATAATGGGTGACGCTTCCCATGCCATTGTACCTTTCTACGGACAAGGGATGAACGCCTCTCTTGAAGATGTCAGAGTCTTTGATGAACTGATGGATAATTTTGGAGATGACTGGGAAGCTGTTTTCAAAGTTTTTGAAAAGGAACGCGTACACAACACCAATGCGATTGCCGATCTGGCTATAGACAATTTCTATGAGATGAGAGACCATGTCGATGATGTCGCATTTAAGAGGAAAAGAAAAATAGAAATGGCACTAGAGCAGAAATTTCCCGACTATTACTCTAAGTACTCCTTAGTAACCTTTAATCCTGACCTCACCTACTCAGAAGCAAAAAAGCGTGGCAGAAAGCAAGACGAACTGCTACTTACTCTATGCAAAGAGGACAACTATGAAGACATTCCTCTAGAGCATTACCATCAACAACTACTGAATCTGACTCTATGAAAATAATAACAACCTATAGAGATAAGCAATATAGTTGCGACTTATCAAGGCCTATCGACATCTCTATCCCTGTAGGGCAAGTAAAGTGTTTTCACGCAACAGACTACAAAGCACAGCCCTATGTAGCAGGAGATTTTATAGGCTCAGTAAAAAATGGGGCACCAGTCAATTTTTATGATATCACAATGAATCCACATGGCAACGGCACACACACTGAGGGTCTAGGACACATCACCAAAAAACAAGAATCCATTAATTCTGTCTTGAAAGAGTTTCACTTTATAAGTCAACTGATCTCTGTAAAATTAAAGAAGACAAAAAATGGTGACTACATCATAACCAAGTCAGCCATTAAATCTGCTTGCAAAAAAGCCTTACCTCCAGCCATCATAATTAGGACTCAGCCCAACTCAAAAACAAAACTAAACCAAGACTATTCAGATACCAATCCACCCTATCTACATAAAAGCGCTATGCAATATCTTGTTGATCATGGGATCAAGCATTTACTTATAGACCTCCCGTCAGTAGATAGAGAAGTAGATCAAGGGAAACTAGAGAGCCACCACCTATTTTGGAATGTAGAAAATAAAAGGGCGAAGGACAATTCTAGAAAAGATTGCACCATTACAGAACTGATTTATATCCCTAACAAGATAAAGGATGGCTTGTATCTGCTCAACATTCAAATACCCTCACTAGAACTAGACGCAGCACCGAGCAAGCCAGTTCTGTATAAGATGAAAGTAAAAAAGTAAAGAGCAAAATGGAAAGCACAATAAATACAGCAGTACAACGACTCACAGAAGCAGAGAAAACGGGGATTGTTTGCCTACCCATAAGAGACTTGATAGGTACAGATGATCTCGCTAGTGCCTATAAGATCCAGGACCAGATAACCAAAAACAAAATCAAGCAAGGCGGCAAGATAGTCGGCAGGAAGATAGGCTTGACCTCACACACCATACAGACGCAGCTCGGTGTAGACCAGCCAGATTTCGGTGCCCTATGGGCAGATAAAGAAGTAGAGAATGGTGGCTACGTCTCGGTCAAAGAAATGATGCAACCTAAGGCAGAAACAGAAATAGCCTTTGTTCTCGGAAAAGATTTAGTAGGCAACAATCTATCTACAGTAGATGTCCTTAACGCTATAGAGTATGCTCTAGTTTCCATAGAGATAGTAGGTAGCCGTATCAAAGACTGGGATATAAAAATAACTGACACCATCGCAGACAATGCCTCTGCAAGTCACTGGGCTATAGGACATCAACCGACTCCCTTATCTCAGATAGACTTGCTTAACTGTAAAATGTCTATGACAAAAAATGGTATAGTCGTCTCCGAAGGTGTAGGCAAGAATTGTCTCGGCTCTCCTATCAATGCGACTCGCTGGCTGGCTAACAAAATGATCCAACTAGGACAACCGCTCAAGGCTGGCGACTTAATATTGAGTGGTGCCTTAGGTCCTATGGTTAATGTCCAAGCTGGAGACAAATTTGATGCAACCATAGAAGGGCTCGGCTCTGTTTCAATTTCATTTACAGAATAAATTAATATGTCAGGAAAAGTACTTACAGATAAAGCCCAACCCTTGGGCAACTACCCGCATGTCAGACGTGTAGGAGATTTTATCTACGTCTCAGGAACCAGCAGTCGAAGACAAGACAATACACATATCGGAGCAGAAAAAGATGCTGAAGGTCAATGGCACCTAGATATAGAAAAGCAGACAAGAGCTGTTATCGAAAACATCGGCGCACTACTGGCCAGTGTTGACGCTAACTTGTCGCACGTCATAGATATGTCCACCTTCTTAGTAGATATGAAGGATTTCAAAGGCTACAATGCTGTCTATGGAGAGTTCTTTAATCACGAAACAGGCCCTACTAGAACCACTGTCGCTGTACATCAATTGCCCCACCCCAATTTACTCATTGAAATGAAAGCCATTGCTTACAAGCCACTTTAAGAAAGTCAATTTCTCAGCCATACAAAGAAGAGGATGAAAAAAATAAGCAACTATATTAACGGACAATTAACCGCTCCACACTCAAATAACTACATCGATCTGTATGATCCATCGACTGGTCAAGTCTATGCGCAAGTGCCAGATTCTACTCTCATAGATGTTGATGCGGCTGTAGCTGCGGCGGACGCTGCCTTTCCGCTATGGTCTTCCACTTCTGTAGAAGAGCGCAGCAGACTGATGACCAGAATAGCTGACTTGATCGAAGCCAACTTGGAGCGGTTGGCCATTGCAGAATCATTAGACAATGGCAAACCCATCTGGCTGGCTAAGAAAGTAGATATCCCTCGTGCCTCTTCCAATATGAGATTCTTTGCGCAAGCGGTGACACAATTTGCCACACAAGCACACGAAATGACAAACGCTATCAACTACACCTTAAGAGAACCTTTGGGTGTGGTCGGTACAATTTCTCCTTGGAATCTACCACTCTACCTATTTACTTGGAAAGTTGCTCCTGCTCTCGCGGCAGGCAACTGTGTTATCGCTAAGCCTTCAGAAGTGACTCCGATGACAGCCTTTTTACTATCAGAAATTTGTATTGAAGCTGGGCTACCTGCTGGTGTCTTTAATATAGTACACGGCGACGGTCTTAAGGTAGGTGCTGAAATAGCTAAGCATCCTAAGATCAAAGCCATATCATTTACAGGTAGTACTCGTGTAGGTGCTGAAATAGCAAAGGTCGCTGCCCCAGTGTTCAAGAAGGTGTCATTAGAAATGGGTGGCAAAAACCCCAACATCATTTTTGCAGATTGTGATTATGATAAAATGTTGCGGACTACACTGCAGTCCTCGTTTGCCAATCAAGGTCAGATTTGTCTATGTGGTTCTCGTATCTTTGTGGAACGGCCGATATATGAAAAATTCAAGAAAGATTTTGTTGCTAAAACGGCAGCTCTAAAGGTAGGCCATCCTAGTGATGACACTGTCAAAATAGGAGCCGTTGTTTCTCAACCACATTATGAAAAAGTACTGTCTTATATAGCCTTGGCCAAAGAGGAAGGTGGTACCATATTGACAGGTGGACACGTCATTCATCCAGAGGGCTATGAAGAGGGTTGGTACTTAGCCCCAACAATAGTAGAAGGCCTGCCGCATAATTGTAGGACCAATCAAGAAGAAATATTTGGACCAGTCGTCACCATAATGCCATTTGATACCGAAGAGGAGGTATTGACCTATGCCAATAGTACCGTCTATGGGCTGTCGAGTACAGTATGGACAGAGAATCTCAGCAGAGCACATCGGATAGCTAAGAAAATAGATGCGGGCATCGTCTGGATCAACACCTGGTTATTGCGAGACTTGAGGACTCCCTTTGGTGGTGTCAAGAATTCTGGAGTGGGCAGAGAAGGTGGCTTCGAAGCGCTCCGCTTTTTTACAGAATCCAAAAATGTCTGCATTCAATTTTAAAATAAATATGCAAACAAAGGCCACCATATTTTGGATGATTCTCTTTGCTTTGGTCATAGGTTTATCTCAAGATTATCTGTTTGTCGAGTGGGCATCTGATTTAGTCTATTTGGGATTTCCATCTTGGCTTGGGTGGTTTGTCCTTGTACATATTCTTTTTCTCATAGTGCTTTATTTCTTTAGTAAAAAATATTGGAGGGAATGATTTATTTCATTCTTATAGCCTACATCCTAATTGTCTTTATAGGCAGTCTTAGAGGATCAAGCGAGGAGGCTGATACACCAGAAAGTTATTTTCTCGCCAATCGGAATTTAGGTACCCTATCACTCTTCTTTACAATTTTAGCCACCAACTTTAGTGCCTTCTATTTTCTAGGGTTTGCTGGCGCAGGTTATCGCGTAGGCTATGCACATTATGTAATGATGTCCCTGGGGACAGCCTTCGCTGCTATCTCCTTTTATCTTATAGGAACAAAGGTCTGGAGTGAAGGGCACCAGCACGGCTTCATCACTCCCGCCGAACTCATCTATCACAAAACTGGTAGTCCATCACTGCGCTGGGTGTTTGCAGGGATTATGATCCTTTTTACCTTCCCTTATCTCGCCCTACAAATCATCGGTGCAGGTTATATACTAGAAAATCTTACGGGTGGTACTATCCCCTATCTCTTGGGTGCAAGCTTACTGACCTTATTTACTATCGCTTATGTGTGGATAGGCGGTATGCAAAGTGTCGCTAAGACAGACCTCAAGCAAGGCCTGCTTATGATAGCATTGATGTTTGCAGCTGTGATCGTCATAGCCAATAGTCTAGGCGGCCTAGAAGAAGCACATCTACAGGTACAACAACTCAAGCCAGAACTCTTCTCTAGAACAGGGAGCAACAATGCCTTCCCTCCAGCCAGATGGTTTAGTCTCCTAATCTTTTGGATCTTTTGTATTCCGATGTTTCCTCAGATATTTACAAGATTCTATATCGCCAAAAATCTGAGCGACCTCAAGAAATCAGCCTGGCTCTATGCGATGATTCCACTCTTCATTGCCATACTACCTGTGATAATTGGTGTCCTTGGGCATCTAACTTTCCCAGACCTCATAGGAAAAGAAACAGATCAGATTCTACCCAAAATGCTTTCAGCACATAGTCCAGAGTGGTTTTCAGGATTGGTGATGACTGGTGCCTTGGCTGCCTTTATGTCCACTTTAGATTCTCAGCTCTTAGCACTCAGCACGATGGTAACTAGAGATTTTGTCTTACCCTTCAAGAAAGATATGGACCTAAAAAAGCAAGTATCTATCGGACGACTCTGGGTGGTCATCTTTGCTCTAGTGGGGCTAGCCATAGCAGCCTACCCGTTTGACACCATTGATGATATGGGACGTTTGGCTTTTGGTGGATTGGCCATCTTGTTTCCAGTCACTTTATTTATACTGAGAGGAGGAGGTGTCGACCACAGATGGGCCTTAGCCTCAATATTCTTTGGAGAATTTATCCTGATAGGTACTCATTATGGCTGGATACTACGATCAGCCTCTCTAGGTTTTGATACAACTATCTTGGCTTTGGCAGTGAGCTTTAGTATCTTATTGATATGCAAGCTTTTATCTACAGCACAGAAAATCATCTAGCATTCTATTACATTTAAAGTTGAATAGGAAGAATGACAAAAAAAGACATACTCGCCGAAGCGGAAAGACTGCATAAGGCAGAGAAGGATAGACAACAAGTCGAAGCGACAACTATGGCTCACCCCGATATGGATGTCGGCGATGCCTACAAGGTGCAAAACGCTTGGATGGACATCAAGAAAAAAGAAGGTCGTACTGTTGCTGGTTACAAGATCGGATTGACTTCACGAGCAATGCAGCAAGTGATGGGTATCGATGAACCTGATTACGGAACACTTCTCGACGATATGGTCTTTGAAGAAGGCAGCACTATCGAAGCTGCTCAATTTCTAGATCCGAAGATAGAAGTAGAGCTAGCATTTGTCCTCAATAGAGAACTCAAAGGAGACAAGATCTCTGTGACGGACGTCCTTAATGCAACAGACTATGTTGTACCTGCACTGGAGCTTATTGCAGCCAGAAGTTACAGAGTCCATCCGAAGACAGGATATAAAAGAACTGTAAGAGATACCATCTCTGACAATGCGGCCAATGGTGGTGTCATCCTCGGAGGGCGGCCGATGCGGCCAGATGATCTAGATCTCAGATGGGTCGGAGCGATGATGAGCAGAAATGGCGTCATAGAAGAGAGTGGCGTCTCTGGTGCTGTCCTCAATCATCCCGCTAAAGGTATCGCTTGGTTAGCAAAAAAGTATGCAGCCCACAACATCGGACTTAAGCCAGGTCAGATCATTCTTGCAGGCTCATTTACCAGACCTGTCAACATCAGACCTGGAGACACCTTTACGGTAGATTACGGCAAGATGGGTACCATCAGCTTATATTTCTCTTAGCCATTATCTTCAATTATGAATGAGATAGAAAACAAATTTAAAAGCGCAATCCACGCTGGTCAAAAGCAGTATGGCATCTGGAATGGCATTCCGCACACCTACGCCGCAGAAATCTTGGCAGGTGCTGGGTTTGACTGGGTACTCATCGATGCGGAGCATGGGCCATTCGAAATGAATCAGATTATCGGTCAAGTACAGGCTATGTCTCGATATGAGGTGAGCCCCATATTGAGAATGCGCAATGCAGATCCCGCTTATATGAAGCCCTTGCTTGATGCGGGGATACAGTCCTTTATTATACCGATGGTTGAGAGTGCAGATACGGCAGAATTAATGGTCAAGGCCTTACGTTATCCTCCAGCAGGTACACGTGGCGTCGGTACTGCTCTCGCAAGAGCAGCGCAGTGGAATCGTGTCAACGACTACTTCAATCTGGCCAATGATCAAATGTGCCTCATTACACAGGTAGAATCTGTCAAAGGTGTGGAAGCACTTGATGACATACTGAAAGTAGATGGTGTGGACGTGGTCTTTATGGGGCCAGCTGACCTAGCAGGTTCTATGGGTCATCTAGGCAATCCTAGCCACCCCGATGTCAAAGCTGCTGTCCAAGAGTGCTTGAGTAAAATTGTCGCTGCTGGCAAGGTACCCGGTGTCCTCACCTCATCTAAAGACCTCATTGCCGACTATACTGATCGTGGCGCCAAGATGATAGGGGTCGGACTCGATACCATCATTTTGGCTAAGGCAACTAAGGCCTTGGCTGAGTATTATAAGCCGGAGTTGAAGGAGAAGAAGAGCAACACGCAGTATTGATAGGATGTAGTGCTCTTCACTATCGAGACGGTTTAAGGAGATGCTTTATTTAAGTTCTATAATATTGTTGATCTTTTCTTTGAGAATTGGAAGTCTTTCTTCCATCACGAAAGGATGTATGTGACAAGATAGCATTTCAACTGCACTTGCATGATATAGTATCGCTTTTAGCTGAGCTTGAATATATCGTCTGACCTCAAGATTGTCTTCAGAAACTTCCTTTACAATATTGATTCTATTATTGAGCACATAGATGATATCTTCAAAATCATTACTGGTCCTGAAATCTCTTCCGCGGTCATTCCAAGCTTCAAATTTTGTAGCTAAGAAACAAGGCGCAGAGAGTATGTATACTTCCTTTGTTAAAACTTTTACTTTTTTGAGATTATCAAATCCGACCTTATACCACTTATTAGATGGACCCATATGACCATCTCTAGATAACATAATATCGACTGGAATCTGCTTATACTTATAGCTGCATAAGGCATGACCAAAGGGATCTACCTTGAAACCCAATTCACTGAGTCGGGCCTCTACCTTGGCCCATTCTGAATAGGAATAGCTAATTCTCACAGTCATATCTATATCACCTGTAGGCCTTATCTCTCCAGCAGATGTATCATCTGTGTATAGACTTACCGTTGCACCGCCGACAAAGACCATTTGCTCATTCAATTCCTGCAAGGCTTCCGCGACCTCCGCAACAACACCTAGGTTAATTGTCAAATTCTCCATTCAATATTCTTTTCTTGAGTTCCACCATTCCTAGCTGCTGCTCTCTAGCACGACCGACACGTAGCGCATCTACTAGTGCTATTATTTCGTAGAACTTCGCGTCTTTACTAGCAGCCTCTGGCACTGTAGGATATAATGGGACGATACTCTGTCCTCTTACCTTACCTCTGCCATAGGGCCAGACATAGGCTTCGCTACTTCGTATAATGCTTGCGAGTGGAGGTCCAGCATGTGCCGTCGGCATACCTCTAGTGATAGGTCCAGGCCACTGAGGAATCATATATCGGACACCATACTGCAGTAGATCCAGTATGTTCTGACGTCTGATGATCTTCTCTCCCTTCATAGAACTTATAAGTCGTGCCCTATTTAGTCTTTGCAGGGATTTGCTCACTTCTGACTGACTTATATTCAAGGAATCTGCCAGATCTATCTGCAGCCATGGGGTCTTATCTAAAGCCACAATCTTGATGAGAATGACGACATCCAAGGCAGATAAAATGTCTTGTTTTTGTTTCATATTCCATATTCGAATACACAATATTATATCATACAGTGTTATTAATCAATATATTACCAATTATTATTCCATATTGGAATATAGAATATTTTGATTCTCTATTCTAAACTTCTCACAACTCATAACCTAACTTCAATCTTACCACACCTACACCGCCAGCACTCAACCCCCAATTATGTACCTTAACCCCAACTAAATCTCTACCTTAGATACGACTACAAAAAACGACTACATTATGTCCCATAAGTACACCCTACTCTGTACCCTAATGACCTTGGCATTATTCGGTCAACGGCGGGAGCCACTCGATATCACTATTGATTTTGAGTCTTATGATCCGCCCTCTACCTTAGTAGTTCCAGAAAATCCTGTGGAGCGTGCTAAGTTTCCGTTTGTAGATGTACATAGTCACCACTGGCGTATGGCCGAGATGGATCTCGATAATCTCATCAGCGAAATGGATAGTCTCAATATGCAAGTCGTCGTTAATCTGAGTGGAAGAGGGGGTAGAGAATTAAAAGCCATAATGGATAATGTCAAAAAGTCTGGCCACGAAGATCGTGTAGTCGTATTTACTAATATCAATATCAGATCGATACTAGAACCAGACTGGACAGAGAATACGGTTAAGCAAATAGAATATGATGTCGCTAATGGAGCTCGAGGGCTTAAAATCTATAAGTCACAAGGAATGACGAATACAGATAGTCTGGGCAACCGCGTCAAAATCAATGACCCACGCATTGACCCTGTATGGGCCAAGTGTGGAGAGCTTGGCATTCCTGTATTAATTCACTCAGCTGACCCCAAGTCCTTCTGGTCACCGCACGATAGCCTTAATGAGCGATGGCTAGAACTCAAACTAAGACCTGGCCGCAAGCGTGATAATGAAAGTCCAGCAGCTTGGGAAACCATCATCGCTGAGCAGCACGAGATATTTCGGAGGCACCCAAGCACTACTTTTATTAATGCCCATATGGGATGGTTCCCCAATGATCTCGCCAAACTAGGGACTCTTCTAGACGACATACCCAATATGTATGTTGAGATCGGCGCCGTCATCGCTGAGCTAGGCAGACAACCACGTATGGCCAACAAGTTCTTTGAGAAATATCAAGATAGAGTGCTCTTTGGCAAAGACTCTTATAAACCAAAGGAGTACCCCACCTACTTTAGAGTCCTGGAGAGTGCTGACGAATATTTCCCTTATTACAAGAGATATCACGCCTTCTGGAAGATGTATGGCCTAGATTTGCCCGACCCCATTCTAGAAAAGCTCTACTACAAAAATGCACTTAAAGTCATTCCAGGATTGGATGCAGGTATGTGGGAAAAGTAAATTCTTAGAGACTTATCCGAAGAAAACCCAAGGAAATAAAGAACCAAAAGGTCTTAATAGTTGGTTTAAGTCAAAAATATAAACTCTCCTATAAGGGTAGCAAACACATGTTATTGTCTAGTAGTATGTAGCATACAACAAAATGCACCCAAAAAATGAGTATAAGAGAATTTGTCCTGAGGGCCGCTTGGATTCCTGCATCAAAGTCTACTAGAACAAAAGGCCAATGGCACAGTTGGATTACAGAAAAATTTAACTTCTATACAGCTACTCCAGTTCTTATCCCAATAAAGAATAACTATAGATAATCTTCTAGAAGCGGTACTTTTATCAAGTGATATCAACCCGCATCGTATCTACCGTACCATCTCAGACTGAGTTACTTTATGACTTAGGCTTGGAGGAAGCAGTCGTTGGGATAACAAAATTCTGTGTACACCCTCAAAGGTGGTATAAGACAAAAACACGTATCGGCGGCACTAAAACCTTAGATCTTGAAAAAATAAAGGGTCTCCAGCCAGATCTTATAATTGCCAACAAAGAGGAGAATGTCAAAGAGCAAATACTAGCCTTACAAAAGGTCTGTGAAGTCTACGTCTCAGATATCAAGACTCCAGAGGACAACCTCCAACTCATCAAGGAATTAGGAGAAAAAACTGGAACAAATCTCTCTGCGCTCAGACTTGCGGCGCAACTACAATCAGCGCTTAATTCTCTTTCCAAGGCACAACAATTATCTGCTGTCTATCTCATCTGGCGTGATCCTTATATGACAGTAGGGCAAGACACTTACATACATTCTATGATGCAAAAATGTGGCCTCCAGAACTGCTTCGAAACAAAAAGCAGATATCCAGAGACCACAATCCAACATCTTAAAGAATTACACCCAGATCTTATTCTCCTATCTTCGGAGCCCTACCCTTTTAAGGAAAAGCATATCGAAGAACTACGTGAGCATTTGCCTGAGTCTAAATTTTTCTTGGTGGATGGTGAAGCCTTCAGTTGGTATGGTACGCGACTCATCAAAACTGTTGCTTATCTAAACCATCTTATAACAGACTTATCTTCTTAAGATAACCAATTTCTGAGTCGTGACTTGTTGATCGCAATTGTACTGCAACATATAAGTACCTTCTATAAGATCGGCTACATCAATTATTTCTGATTGTCCTTCTAACTTGACCACCCTTATCGTTACACCTGCGGTATTGATAATACTAACGGAGGATGCTGGACAAGACTGCCCCACTCTATCTATCGTGATGAGGTCCGATGCAGGATTGGGTGTCACCGTATAACTATCAAGGTCTATCTCCTTATTTAGACTGGTCGTTTGCCCTTTCTCAAAACTCAAATCAGTAACTGTTATAGTCAATGACTCCAGAGCGCCTGACTCCGATCGTTTAGTAAATACAATCATATTGATATCCTCCCAAGTACTCGACTCACCATCGAAATTTACAAAATCATTTTTAGACAAGGTATATTTTTGCGTATCACCCAATAGCACTTTACTGTGCAACTGATTCTCCCATCCACTTGCTCCTGCTGTCATCAATGTCACTTCCATCATTCCAGTACCACTAGCTGTAAAAGAGAACTTTGAATAATCACGCATATCTACAGCTTGAAATCGAGGTGTCAGCGCACGATAGGCTGCAATATAATTTGTAGATGTTGCCTCTACATTGATCCCTCTACTTACTGGATAGACTTGCTCTGTCTTATCCATCTGTGTCCGTGTCACTTCATAATTCTGGACTGTCGTCGTCGCTGCAGAGGCATCAAGACCCCAGGGACCATCTGAAACAAATAGGTCATCTGGTGTCCCAGTTCTCTCAGTGCTCAACCTAATACCTGCATCAAAAAACCCCTGCATATCAATTATCAACTCATTTTTATAGGGCGCTATCGCCACTTCTTTTGTGATTGTCTCAAAGTCTTCTGTCTCTGTTCTTCTTAGTCCACCTTCAATAGATAGACTTGTAGAAAAATTGTTGTTCATAACCAGTAGCTCTAGCTGGTCGCCATTGAGCCTCGCTTTCTGTACAAAGACAAGTGGAGGGTCACTAAGAGTATAAGACTCTATAGGCATATACGCCTCGACTAATTCTAGTATTCCCGATGACAGGGTGATCAAATCATCAATATTAGCTGTCCATATCTGAAAGTTATAATAACGGGTATCTGTAGGATATTTATCTAAGTTCCAATGACTCTCTATTATACATCCAGCATCTGTCATCCTCACAGAAAAACTCAATACAAATTCTCGCTTTCCATCTTCTCTGTAGATTATGCTCTTTGTAAAAGGTTGATCCTTTAGAAAAATGTGAGATACTGAATTTAATTCTGCACCCAACAATCTGTCGCAGATAAACTTACTATGCTCATAGACACCGTCTTGTGTCTCCAGCGCGAGGACTGTAGCCGCCTTGTTATCCCCTATCTCGAAATCTACTGAGTACACTTCTGTAGCATTTGTGATGTCTTTAAGATCTTCTGGTGAAGATTCTAAAGCAGAAGACTCGCCCAATAGTCCTATCGGAATAAGATCTCTAAGCGTAAAGTTTTGTTTCGTGTGAGCTGTTATCTTTTTTGCGGAATGTGCACTCAGCTCAGGACCAAAAGTTTCTGGCTGAGGATTGAGACTACGTGTATAATTTCTATTAGCAATATGCTCACTCAATCTATTTCCGCTTTCGAGACCACCATTATTGGCGCTAGAGATAGTTATAGTAGGGCAACTAGATACACCAGAACAAGAAGGGTCATCACAATCTACCAATCCATCCCCATCATCATCTAGTCCATTATCACAATCCTCTTGTGGTACGGGTGCAGTAGGACATCGTGCACCATCATTACTGCCACTTGCTGGGCCGTAAGCAAAGAGATTAGAATTGATATTGCCTCCAGCAATGAGGTCCTGAACTTCTGTAATGACATAGATTGTACCTGTCTGATTAGCAGATACATAGAAGTTACCATCAACATCAAAATAGACTGCTCCGTAAGTATAATTTAGTCCTGAGAGAATTGGTACCTCGCCTAGATCTTCTACGACTCCAGTAGTAGGATCTATACGGCATAGCTTATTAGCACCGCCGAGTGTCACTGTGTATAACTGGTTATCAACTGCATTAAAAGCCCAATCTGCGATAGCGATATTCTGACTCAGCGCCTTCGTATCTACAACAGAAAGATAGTCCCCTGAGGTAGGATCTAGATCGACAATTTGAAAATCTTGTCCACCTGGCTTGAGGTAGTATTGGCCCTCGCTATTGATGGCACCTACGTAGGGATTACTTGTAAAAAGACTAGGCAGAGTATATATATCCGTTGTGTAATTAAGTCCTATACGGACTATCGCCTGCTCTGGAGATGTCAATGCGCCCCAGATGTATCCATCCACAGGATTATATGCTGCTGCATTGATATTACCTGGGGTGACATCTTGGGCTTCGAGGACTGCTTGTCCTGTAGCTAGGTTAACTGTATATACATCATTGTATTGAAAGAGATAAGCCTCTGTAGTACAGTAGAAAGGGGCTTGGCCAAAGGCGTAAAGACCTAGAACCCAAAATAACATTGCAAATAATAATCGTTTCATCCTTAAAGTATCTGTTTATTAATACTTCAAAGGTGCATCGAGAATGCAGTTGTTATAAGAGACTTTAGAAGTTTGGTAATGAATGCAAGGAGTATGGTCTACTCGCTGCGAAAACCTGAGGTCTACTTGTGCTCGATAATATGCACTTCCCCAGCTATACGTAGAAAGTAGGTGCCACTAGGGAGTCCAGCGAGGTTGATGGTGTATCTGTAATCTTTTATCTGTCCCATCGTAGCCAACTCTCCATTCACATCTGTAAGGAACCAGCTGACAGGAGGTGTGAAGCTTTTATTGATCAGCAATGTAAGGCGCTCTTGGTCGAAGTCTATTGTCAACCTGCGCTTCTGAGCGAAGTCGAGATCCTGAAAACCACCAGAGTGATTTTGGACTTGGATACTATGTTGACTTTGATTAGACATTTTAATTTTATTAAGCGAAGACAGTTTCCTTTTTAATTTCTTAGATGTGGGTTAGGTTACTGCCGTTGTTACTTTTAATACGAGCCAACTGCTCAAAACGTTGCATGCCATTTGACACTATTTAGACAACGAGCGCAACGACAACCATCTAACCTATTGATTTTCACCTATTTACGATGGTTTTCTGTAATTGGAAAAAATACATTTTGCCCCACAAGAGACAACATAATATTTGCTAAGTTGCATTCTAGAAGGACTCCCATTCTCCACATAAAAAAGAAGACAAAATGAAAATCGGAATCATCAGAGAAGGCAAAACGCCTGCAGACAGTCGTGTACCGCTTAGTCCTCATCAGTGCAGTCAATTAGTAGAACAAGGACTACAAGTCAGTGTGCAGCGATCTGAGGTGAGATGTTTCTCTGACGATCAGTATGCGCATCTGGGCATTGATGTGGTTGATAATATTGATGATTGTGATATCTTACTCGGTGTCAAGGAAGTGCCCATCTCTGAGCTAATCCCTAACAAGACCTATTTCTTCTTTTCACATACTATCAAAGAGCAAGCGTACAACCAGAAACTGCTCAAAGCTTGTGTCGACAAAAAGATTAGGTTAATAGACTATGAAGTACTCACTGACGAGACTGGCAAAAGGGTCATTGCTTTTGGAAAATTTGCAGGGATGGTTGGTGCCCATAATGCCCTGTGGACCTATGGTGAGCGCTTGGGCAATAATCCTCTTCCGAGAATGCACTCGCTCAAGGATTATGCTGCAGCTCAGAAGATTTATAGCACAACAAAATTTCCTAACGCAAGGATAGTCCTTACGGGAACAGGTCGCGTATCCAGTGGGGCAGTACAAGTACTTACAGATATGGGCATCCAAAAAGTCAGGCCGATAGACTTTGTCACACAATCTTATGACCTGCCGACATTTACCCAACTCAGCAGCTTCTACTATGCTAAACGAAAGGATGGTAAAGAGTTTGACAATGTCCAAAACTTCTATGACTACCCCGAAGAATATGAATCAGATTTTCATCACTTTCTGCCCCACGCTGATATCTTAATTAATGGGATATACTGGGATAATAAAGCACCTGCCTTTTTTACGCCTGAAGAAATGACGCAGTCCAATTTTAACATCAAAGTCATTGCAGATGTGACCTGTGACATAGCACCAGAAAGCTCTATACCCTCTACACTCAAGGCGTCTACAATTGCCGATCCCGTGTTTGGTTACAATCCAGAAAGTAGAGTGGAGACGGAGCCTTATACAGAGGCATCTATTGATATGATGACCATCGACAATCTTCCCAATGAGTTGCCGAGGGATGCCTCGGAAGCTTTTGGCTCGATGTTTATAGAGCACGTACTTTCCCAATTAGACAATGATGAAAGCGAGATGCTAGACAAAGCAACCATCACAAAGGATGGAGATTTGGGCAGTCACTTTGAGTATCTTAGAAACTATCTAGAGGGCAACTAAAACCTATATTAAGAACTCATTTTTTAGAAGACAATATTCACACTCTTCAACTTAGTAAAGTTGTAGACACCTGTCTTGCCGAGCTCGCGGCCTATACCCGATTGCTTATTGCCGCCCAGTGGAAAGTTAGCATCTGACCGAGCAGGCGCATTGACAAAGACCCAACCCGCATCTAACTCACTGACACAGTGGAGCGCCTTAGAAATATCTTTTGTCCATACTGTCGAGGACAAACCATATCGGCTATCATTGGCCAGACGAAGACCATCTTCCATATCCTTAAAAGGGACTGCAACCAATACCGGCCCGAATATTTCTTCGGCAATAATTTTCTTTTGATTGTCAGTACTAGCAAAGATAGTCGGTTGCATATAGTAACCCTTCTCATTAGGACGCTTTCCGCCACAGACGAGCTCAGCACCTTCTGACAAGCCTTTGTCTACATATCCTAGTACAGAATCCAGATGTGTCCGAGATACCAATGGCCCTAATTCTGAAGAGACATCAAAACCATCAGACATTTTCATCTTCTGACAAGCCGCCGCTATATCAGCAACCACTTTATCAAATACCTTCTCTTGTATATACACCCGGCTCCCCGCTACACAAACCTGCCCACCATTCCTAAAGATGCCCATAGCTATACCCTTCGCCGCGTCTTCTAGATCTGCATCTTCGAAGATTAATCCAGGAGACTTACCACCCAGCTCTAACGAAACATCTTTGAGATCAGACATAGCGGCTTTGCCAATTATCTTGCCGACTTGCGTGGAACCTGTAAAAGTGATTTTGTCAATTTCTGGGTGAGTCGTCAGCACGGCACCCGTCTCTCCATCCCCCGTTATGACATTGACAACACCTGCAGGAAAGCCGACATCACCAAAGAGCTTAGCAAGATATAGCGTAGAAAGCGGTGTCACCTCAGAAGGCTTGAGGACCACCGTACAACCTGCTGCAAGTAGAGGCGCTAGCTTCCAAGCGGCTATAGATATAGGAAAATTCCAAGGCACTATCGCCGCCACCACACCTACAGGCTCTCGTCGCGTGAAGGCAAAATTTTGCCGTCCAGGTGCTTGCCGTAGTGATAGATCTAAGGTCTCACCTTCTAACTTGGTCGCCCAGCCCGCATAATATCTGAAGGTATTGGCAGCTCCTCTTATTTCACTTTTGGCATGAGCTAATAGTTTACCATTCTCTAGAGTGAGTAACTCTGCTATAGAATCGACCTCAGCCTCAATGGCATCTGCTAAGGACAGCAGCAGTCCTTGGCGCTTAGTTGGCGACATGCGCTTCCAACTGCTATGTCTAAATGCAGATCTTGCCGAAGAGACAGCTTGGTCGACCAGCTTCTTGTCAGCGATATCTATCTGAGCTATAACCTGCTCAGTGGCAGGATTGGTGATAGGGATGCTCCCAGAATGGGCACCTGACACCACTTCACCATTGATATAGTGGCCTTGTGTCGAGGCTTCTAGAAATTTTAGAACTGATGGACTTAAAGTATGTGCCGGATTAATATCTATCATAGCACTAAGTTACGGATACAGGAGGACTAACCTACAACAAGGTGTATTTTGAGCAACTTATATAACATACCCTGTGAAGATTCTAGAAATCATATATGAAGATGACGTACTTATTGCCATCAATAAACCGCATGGCTTGCTCGTCCATCGCTCCCCTATTGCCAAGGATGCGGACGAGTTTGCACTGCAGCTCCTGAGGGATCAGATCGGCCAGAGGGTGCACTTGATACATCGCTTAGACAGGAAGACCTCAGGCGTACTGCTTTTTTCTAAAAAAAGGGAGATGGTAAAGGTTGTCCAAGCGCTATTTAACAATAAACAAGTACGTAAGACCTACCACGCTATAGTCAGAGGACACATAATGAAGCCAGGCACACTCATCTATGCACTAGAACACGAAGGTAAAATACAAGAGGCTACCACAGACTATGTACCAAAGTCGTACTATGAAATCAACTATTCTTCTGGACGTTACCCTTCTTCGAGATATACCTTTGTACATCTATCACCGCATACAGGACGATTTCACCAACTGCGAAAGCATATGGCCCATCTGCGGCATCCTATTATAGGGGATCGGCCTCACGGGTGCAACAAACAAAACAGGCTATGGAAGCACGAGCTGGATATAGATACGATGCTGTTGCACGCTGCTGCACTCAGCTTTACACTCAATGATAAAGTCATAGAGCTCAAAGCCGATTATAGTCCTCAATTCAAAAAAGCACTGCGTCTGTTACAAAAACTGAACCTACTAGATCGTCGCGTGTAAACTAGATGTCATTATTCGAGCTTATTTCTAAGTGTGTAGCCTAGGTGTAGTGCCTAGATATGAAGCCTGTAGTGGTCCTCTTCAAGTGAGCAGCCTTGATTCCCTGTCTTTAGAGTACAAACGCAATTACAATGAAAAATTTAATTTCAACTCTAATCATCGCAACCATCTCACTGACATCAATTTTTGCAACCAGCACACCGATGACAGTTCTGAGCAATGAAGTTGAAGTTGAAAGTATCAACATAATTAAATCTTCGTTCTACGATGCTGATCAAGAAAATCTTGTCTTCACTACTGTGGAGGACATTTCTATCATCCAGATCTACAACGAAGAAGGTACACTAGAATTCCAACTACCAGTAAAGTCAAATCAAGTAAAAATTAATAAGAATCTCTTCGGTGAAGGTGCATATCAATTAGGATTCTTGATCGAGGGCGATAGTCAAGTTCACTTATCTAAAGTGAATATCAAATAATATTTAGGGTAACCGAACGATCTAGAAGTCTAGGTGGGCTTGATGTCCATCTTAAGCAAGAGAGCGTTCAAAAAAATGTGAGTCTAGTCAACTCGCGAAATAGATAGAATATTTAAGGGGAACGAACGATCTGGAAGTCAAGCGAGGCTTAATGCCACGCTGGCGTGATAAAACTGAAACATCAGTTACACCCGACTCAAGGAAAGTTCAAATGTGAGTCTAGTCAGCTCTCAATTAAAAAGATAGAATATTTAAGGGAGGGAATCTAGTCAGTTCTCATAAGGCAGTTAAAGTCAGAAAGATTTGTGAAAGGAAAAAAGGGTCTAATATTTCTTATACCCCTATTCCTTCTGAGTGCTTAGATCACTCAATGGCATAGTTGTTGACTTATAAGAGTCGCATTCCATTCGGAACATTATCTGCATTACTCCCCAATACTAATGCACTTAATAAATGGAATCAATTAAACTAACACTTACTATACTAGTCTTAGTCATTACAGTCTCTAGTAGCTTAACTGGACAGATTAATCTTGCAAAATATAACGAGCTTACACCGCAACAGCTTCAGCTCTTAGATCAAGAGTTATCGAACTACCAAGTATACGAGGCAGAATTTGGGTTTACAGCTATCAAGTCTGC
>CALFUU010000016.1 GCA_937929835.1 uncultured Saprospiraceae bacterium
GTCTTAAACTCGCCTTCGGCTCAAACACAAGCCCGTTCTTAACGGAATTCTAGCCTTTAAAACCTAAAATGAAAGAGGCCAGAAGCTAAGTTTCACTTCTCGTAGATTAATTTTTTCAGTGTTACCTAAGTGGGCGATTCGGTCAATTAATATAAGTACCTAATCGAAAATCTTCTACCTCAATTTAGTCGTCCAGATTTCTTTGAGCCACTCTTTATCTATTTTATGCTGGCCCTCATACGGTAAGATCTCTATAGCCAATTGATTTTTAGTAATGATACTCCTCAAAGCAGCAATACGCTCAGCAGTTAGAAATTCATCATCTTGTCCGTAGGTATAAAGACTTTCTATTTGACTTAAGTCTGTCTTTCCATCTAGAAGGTTAATGTCCTCGGGAATCCAACAAGCATAGCCGATTAAGTAATCCGCAATTACAGTTTCTCGATGTAGCCACCGATACAAACTTGTTCCCCCTTGAGAAAATCCGAGAAGAATTTTTTTGCATCCAGCGGGCAGTTTATGTACTTCCTGATGATAGAGTGTATTGAGATAATTAGAGAAGTCTTCTATTTCTTCTAATCGGTCTCTCTTCGTCATCCACGTCGCTACGACATCACCACCAAAACCATTGAGGTACAGGCGGTTCATTCCCTCAGGTGCAACTACATAATGGGTTGCAGGATCAAAGTCGCTAAACTTATACAACATCTGCTCACACAGCATCTTAGAACCGTGCAGGCAAAACCAGAAATATTTTGTGAGGTCACTGAGATTCCCATAGGTGGAATACCTGCAAGTCTTAGTAGTTGTAATATGTTTTGTTTCTAATTCCAAACTATAAAATTTCACTTAGTGTTACTGTGCATAGCAACTATACCCGCCAGAAGATACTTGGCCGCTTTGGGATTGGTTGCCAGAGGAATATTATGCACGTCACACTGCCGCATTAACATCTGGACATCGGGCTCATGTGGGTGCTTGTCTAGAGGATCTCTAAAAAAGATAACCAAATCTAAGTCTCCCGTTGCAGCCATAGCTGCAATCTGCGCATCTCCTCCTAATGGCCCTGAGAGCAGCTTAGTCACCTTATAACCTTCTGCCTCTATTTTGGAGCCCGTAGTACCAGTCGCATAGATAGAAGCGTCATCGAGAAAACTATGATTTCTCGCTATGAATGAGACCATTTCAGCTTTCTTGCCATCGTGTGCGATAAGCGCAATGTTAATTTCCATATAAATGATTAAGTGTCAAAAGTAATTAGATAATCAATAATCCTTTAAATGACATAAATTGACCTTTCGTATAAGCCCTTATGTATACATCGTTAGGAATAGTGCTTCTTCTACTGGCCTGCATAGTTGCCATCAACTTTTATAGGCGCTCTAGCCTTGCAGAGGCGCTGCAGCTGGACACCACGCCAGAAAGCAAGAAAAGGCTCGTAGAGTCAGATAGTTACAAGGCCCCTCCTGGTTATATACTTGATGCCATAACTGTAGTCAAAGACTTAGAATTAAGGACGGCCACTTGGATTACGCCTGTACAACAATTTAAGGGCAGCATACTCATACTGACAGGAAGAGGAGAGTTCATTGAGAAATATTATGAGACGATTCGAGATCTCTTAGACCTAGGTTATAACGTCGTCATCTTTGACTGGAGAGGGCAAGGCTTATCTTCCAGATTACTTGTCAATAAAGAGAAGGGATTTGTGGTCAACTTCAATCATTTCCTAGACGATATTGAGGCTGTGTATACGCAAAAGATGGTTGATCTACCCCACCCGCATCTCTTGCTGGGCCACTCTATGGGTGGACACTTGGCGCTTAGGGAGCTGCAAGATCATCCCGATCGCTACCATCGCGCGGTGCTCTGTGCACCAATGCAAAGTATTGCAGGTCTGTCGAGTGGTACTCTAGGTAAGCTGGCCTTGCTTTTTAAGGCTTTGGGATTGAGTCAAGCCTATGTGCTCGGCGGCGGCGCTGGGAACAAGGACAAGAAGGTGGATAAGTACACCTCTGATATAAATAGATTTAAAAAGTGGACTTCTATTTTCAAAAAAGAACCTAGACTGCTTATGGGCTCTGCGACGTGGCAATGGAGTAAGGCCGCAACCATCAGTATGGCGTACAGCATGCGCCCTAAACAATTACTCAAAATAAAGACTCCCGTCTATCTCGCTAGTGCCAAAGCGGACACCATTGTTAATGGAGAGACACCCGAAACACTAGATGATATCAATCCCAATATCCAAGTCGTTCCTTACCCAGGAGCTAAACACGAAATCTACACGGAGATAGATGCATATCGCAACAGATTTTTGAGTGAGGTAGATAGCTTTTTCTCAGAAAAATAAATAGCTACTATGCCTTTTTGGTGGCGGCTGCAATATTCCGCTTCATCCCTTCATAACCTGTCCGCTTGACTGGTGTGCCAAAGAATAGATGGTCAAAATCCTCTTGTGTTATCTCCGCCCAGCGCTCAGCAGTCATTTCCTTGAGCTGATCTGAGGGATAAAAGTCGGCCTCGGTATGTGGTGAGGAGAACTTATTCCACGGACAGACTTCCTGACAGATATCACAGCCAAAAGCCCAGCCCTCCATCTTCTCATCAAAATCCGCTGGCAATTTTTCTGCCTTTAATTCTATCGTCGCATAGCTGATGCACTGCGCAGCATTGAGCTCGTACCCTTCTTGTGCAATCGCCTCCGTAGGGCAGGCATCTATGCATCTCGTGCACGTCCCACAATGGTCGCTGATAGGCGCATCGTAGTCTAGCACTTGATCTATGATGATCACACCGAGAAAGAAGTAGGATCCTTTCTTGGGATGTATGATGAGTGTGTTCTTGCCGACCCAGCCCAAGCCGGCGCGCTTGGCCCATTCGCGTTCCATCACAGGAGCACTATCTACAAAGGCCCTGCCGCTGAGATCCGGTCGATGGACTTGCATCTCCTTGAGCAGATTGATCATTTTTTTCTTGACGACTTTGTGGTAATCTCGTCCATAAGCATACCGTGCAATCTTAGGGGCTGTTGTCGATAGATTATCATCTTCAGGATGATAATTAAAGCTCAGACAGATAACCGACTGCGCACCATCCACCAACAGTCGTGGATCTTTTCTCAGATCAAAGTGATTGGCCATATAGTGCATCTCGCCGTTATAGCCTTTGTCCAACCAAGCCTTGAGTCGCTCCGTCTCCGCATCAAGTGTCACAACTTTAGTGATGCCGACTGTCAGAAATCCTACAGCGAGTGCCTGCTCTTTTATCCAAGCCGTAAAGGAGGATGGATCTTGGTGGGCTGAAGACATTAATCCTCAGATTTTATTTCATTCCACGTCTGAAAGAGGCTCTCCTGTGCAGGTCTATCTGGAGGCAGCTCCGTCAAGGGCTCCACTGCGTGTAGTGTATTGTGGCAATCTTTTGGCAGAGATTGATAGAGTTTGGTACCCTTAGTTTTCCAGCCGATCATCTCCTCAGAGACTTGTCTGATAATCTTTGCTGGATTGCCGACAATGAGACTCCTATCTGGCCACTCACTATCCGCCTTCAAGAAGGCCAAGGCACCGACGATACATTCTGCTCCGAGACGGACTCTATCCATAATGACGGCATTCATTCCGACCATCGTATTGGCCCCTATCTGGGCACCGTGGATGATGGCGCCATGGCCGATGTGGGCTGATGCTTCTAAAGTAACGGTGACCCCGGGAAACATATGGATGGTACAGTTTTCTTGGACATTGCAGCCATCTTTGATCACAACACCTCCCCAATCGCCGCGTATAGCTGCACCAGGACCGATATAGACCTCCTTACCGATAATGACATTGCCCGTCACCGCAGCTTGAGGATGGACAAATGCAGATGGATGTACCACTGGTATAAATCCTTTGAAAGCGTATATCATTAGACTGTACTTGTTCTTTTATTTAACCGAAAGATGACTATCCTAGACGCCTCTTTTTTGCTTAAAAAATGCCTTGAGCATCAGAGAGCATTCATCGTGACAGACACCATACTCTAACTTGCTCGTCTTATGGAGCAGCTCCTTACCGTAGCGCATAAATCCGCGTCGATCATCAGAGGCACCATACACGACCCTACCCAATCTTGCCCATTTGAGTGCCCCAGCACACATAATGCAGGGTTCAAGAGTGACAAATAAGGTGCAATCATTGAGGAATTTACTGCCTAGATAATTAGAAGCAGATGTTATAGCCATAATCTCTGCATGTGCTGTTATGTCAGACAGGCGTTCCACTTGGTTGTGGGCCTTTGCTATAACGGCATTGTTGCAGACGATGACGGCTCCTACAGGAACTTCACCTTCGGCTTCCGCCTTTCTGGCCTCTTGCAGGGCCTTCCTCATAAAATGTTCGTCAGAGAATACAGATAGCATGTCCTTTAAACAACAATTTTTTTAGTTCCAAACAAATGAATGCATATTCAGTAAGATGAAATTAACCTAGTTTATATAATTTTGCATATGGATAGCAATAATAGCAGTGTTTATAAAGAAGCACTCACATTCGACGACGTTCTGCTGGTCCCAGCATATTCAGAGGTTCTTCCTAATAACGTCAATCTAGAAACCAGAATCACTAGAGAGCTCAAGCTCAATATTCCTGTGGCATCCGCAGCTATGGATACAGTCACAGAATACCGTCTAGCCATCGCTATGGCTCGTGCTGGTGGTATCGGGATGGTACATAAAAATATGACCATCGCACAGCAAGCAGAGCAAGTCAGAAAGGTCAAGCGGTCAGAAAGTGGTATGATCGTCGATCCTGTGACCTTAAGGATCGATGCTATTGTCTCAGATGCCCTAGACCTGATGCAGACACATCGTATCGGTGGCATCCCTGTTGTAGACGGAAACTCCAAGCTTATAGGAATCCTTACCAATAGAGATTTAAGATTTGAGACCAATCTCAATAAGTCTATCAAATCGCTGATGACAACAGAAAACCTTGTCACTGCACCAGAAGGTACGACCCTCAATGAAGCCAAGACCATTCTGCAAAAGCATAAAATAGAAAAACTGCCTGTAGTCAATAAAGACTACAAGCTCGTAGGACTGATTACCTACAAGGACATCATGAAAGTCCAGAACTATCCCAACTCCGCTAAAGACTCTAGAGGTCGACTTGTCGTGGGTGCAGCAGTCGGTGTGACAGCTGATACCTTAGAAAGGCTTTCGGCTCTTGTGGAGGTGGATGTAGATGTCGTCGCAGTGGATACGGCGCATGGCCATTCGCGTGGCGTACTCAATATGGTAACAGAAATCAAACAAACCTTCCCTGATCTCCAAGTTATCGGAGGTAATATCGCTACTGCTGCTGCCGCACAAGCCCTCGTCAAAGCGGGTGCCGATGGCATCAAGGTAGGTATAGGACCAGGCTCTATCTGCACGACACGTATCGTCGCAGGAGTGGGTGTACCCCAACTTACCGCCATAAGAAATGCCGCTGAGGGTATCAAAGGAACAGGTGTGCCGATCATCGGTGATGGTGGTATCAGATATACTGGGGATATCGGCAAGGCCATAGCAGCAGGTGCTGATTGCATTATGGCTGGTTCGCTCTTTGCGGGTACGGAGGAAGCACCAGGAGAAACCATTCTTTATCAAGGCAGAAAGTTTAAAGTATACAGAGGGATGGGGTCGCTGGGCGCTATGCAAAAAGGCTCTAAGGACAGATACTTCCAAGATGTCGAGGATGATGTCAGAAAGCTGGTACCAGAAGGCATAGAGGGCAGACTCCCTTTCAAAGGCACTCTAGGAGAAGTGATGGTCCAGTATCTAGGAGGACTGAGAGCAGGAATGGGCTATGTCGGTGCTGCCAATATCGAAGCCTTGAAAAAAGCAGAAATGGTCAGAATATCTAATTCAGGAATCACAGAGAGTCATCCACACCACATAACGATCACTAAAGAAGCACCTAATTACACACGATAGCAGCAAACAATAGTTAAACATAACTTTGGGGTTCACATAAGAGATACTATCCTATGAAGCAGAAATATAAGCAGACCCACGACTCCCAGATCACAATCACAGAGCTGATGCTCCCCTCGCACAGGAACTTTAGTGGTAAAATCCATGGAGGGCATATATTAAATTTAATGGATCAGATTGCCTTTGCCTGCGCGAGTAAGCATAGTGGCAACTATTGTGTTACAGCTTCTGTCAACAGAGTGGATTTCTTAAGTCCTATAGAAGTCGGTAATCTGGTCACTATGAAAGCCTCTATTAATTACACGGGGAAGACCTCTATGGTCGTCGGGGTAAGAGTAGAAGCCGAAAACATTAAGACAGGTGAGGTTAGGCATTGCAACTCTTCTTACTTTACTATGATCGCTAAAGATGATGACGGCAACAATGCGTTGGTCCCAGGATTAATCCTTGATTGTGTCGAAGAAGTCAGACGCTTTGCCAGAAGTATCAAACAAAAAGAGCAAGGCATCAAAAGGAGACAAAAGTTTAAGGAGACCGCATTTAACCTAGAAGAACATATGCACATACTTAAGGGACACAACGCCTCCGTGGAGCTACCACCAGCTTAGCAATGAGGAGCAACTTGATTAACGAAGGTTTAGAATAAATCAGGTTCTTGTCGTGATCAAGGTTAGGATTCATCCCACATCCGACAACATACTTAATAACCTTCTGTTACGTTGGCATATGGGAGGGAGTTCAGTTATCTTTCTCTCTAAGACATACAGCAAGAAATATTATGGTCAGGCTCATATTTACATTTTTAGTTACTCTCCTTTGTTCTGGACTAATGTCCCAGATTACACCTATAGAAGATATAGCTACGGATGCATTTGGCAAGGCCTTGATTACTGTCTCATCTAGTGAGGCCAACTATTATGTCCTTTATCATAAAGAGACCGAAGAAAGCAGTTTTACCTACCCTATCGCTATGGCCATAGGAGAGGCGGGAACAACTACTTTGGTAGATAGATTATCGACAGATGCCTTGGAGAACTATCAGGTTGTCGGTTATCCCCTCAATAATCCCGGAGACCTTGATGGAGATGGTATATCAGATATAGTAGAATTCCAAGAGTTGGGATCTAGTTCCCCTTTTAATCCGGCACCTTCTGTAGATCGCATTCACGGGGTCACTTTTGTTGCAGATACGACAACTCAGAGAGAGTTATCTTTTTTTAGAAGCATAGATGTCTTGGGTGCTCAACTAGATGAGTTGCAGACAGTAAAATTTTACATACTGGATGGAGAGACAGATATCCCCAGAATCTACTTCCTCAATGGTAAAGAACACTTGGCACACAGTGAGTTTGCTAGTGCAACCAACCTTCCCTTAAGTGGCAAGACCTATAGGGGACAAATCAATTATCATCCTAATATCCCCTCTACGAATGGGACTGATGGTGCTTATCGATTTAGATTCCAACCGACAGATATCTTTCCATTCGAAGAAATAAGAAAAATCCAAAAGATATTGTCGACACATCTTGGCTTTATCAATAACAACTTATGTTACTACCCCTTGCCTGCTGCACTCGATGCCGTCGCTGCAGATCAAGACATATATGACAACTCTAGAGTCTGCCTTCTCTATGAAAATGACTTATACGGTGATCTTAATTATCTACCACTCAATATTACAGAAGGATTTGGTGTGCTCAGAGTGCTGGAAGAAAATGAGACACCTTTTGCAACAGATATCGTTATCCTAGAGGCTATCCCCAACGAACTCTCTCGTGTAGGAGGCATCATAACTACTGTGCCCCAGACACCATTGGCCCATGTTAATCTCAGAGCGATCCAAGATCAAGTACCCAATTCCTTCATAAGAAATGTACTAGAGGTAGACTCTATCAACAATCTGATAGGCAACTATGTCTACTACAATGTGACGTCGCAAGGATACACTATTCTTCCCTCTACCAAGGAAGCTGTAGATGCGCACTTTGAAGCATTGCGACCTGTGGAAGAGCAGACACCACCGCGCAACTTAACAGAAACAAGATTCAAATCACTCACTGAGATAGCCTTTGGCGATTCTGATGCTTATGGTGTCAAATGCGCGAATGTAGCAACGATGTTAGACTTTGGTTTTCCGACCAATACGACGCCAAGTGGATATGGGATTCCTTTCTATTACTACGATGCCTTTATGCTGCATAATGGCTTCTATGAGGTGATAGCAGCACAACTCCTAGATGATACCTTTATCAATGATATAGCCGTGCAAGAGGACTGGCTCAAAGACTTCAGAGATGAAATAGAGGACGCAGAGTTGCCAGATTGGATGTGGGATGACTTGACAGCATTGCAAGAATCCTTTCCAGTGGGGACTTCTATACGTTGTAGATCGAGTAGCAACAATGAAGACTTGCCAGGTTTTAGTGGAGCTGGTCTTTATGATTCCAAAACTCAGCATCCTGATGAGGGACATCTTTCTAAATCTGTCAAGCAGGTCTTTGCAAGCATATGGAACTTCAGGGCATTCCGAGAGCGAGAATTTTATAGAATAGACCACCTCACTACAGCGATGGGAGTTCTCTGTCATCCTAACTTTGAGGAAGAAACAGTCAATGGTGTAGCGGTAAGTCTAGACCCGCTCAATGGGACTGAAGATTATTACTATGTCAACTCACAGAAAGGAGAAGACCTCGTCACCAACCCAGAGGCCTCTTCTATTCCAGAAGAACAATTAATTCACGGTGAAGATGATGATATACCACCAGTCATCTTGAGACTATCTAATCTTAATGAAGGAGAAGAACTGCTGACTGAGGATCAGAGAAAACAGTTGCGCTCATTTATGACTACTGTACACGATGAGTTTCTGACCTTATATAATCCTGACTCAGTTGAGAATTTTGGTATGGAGATAGAGTTTAAGGTAACAGCCGAGGACCAACTGATCATCAAACAAGCGAGGCCTTGGGCAGGCTATTGGACAAGTTTAGAATCTGTAGAACCACCTACCGCCGGCACGAACATAGATGTGCAGCTTTTTCCTAATCCTACATTAAGTCATATCAATATGCAATTCACGCTAGAGCAAGCTGGTGCGCTAGGATACAACCTCTACAACAATCAAGGTGAGCGCCTTATTAACGCCGTATCAAAAAACTATGGAGCGGGAGAGCATACTCTAGTGATTGTCACCGACACAGATTTTTCGCCTGGGCTCTACACGCTTGTTGTAGACTGGCAGGGAGAGCAGACGGTGCATAAGTTTGTAAAGGCCAGTTACTGAGGTGATTCAGGCTAGAAGAGCATTCAATTAGAAGTTGAGTCCGATGCGCTAAAAGTCAGAATCCTACGACTATTGTCATAAAAGTGGCCGAAAATCCAAAGTGTGAAATCCAAAAGAATATTACGATCTTTGTATAATGAAAGGCATCCAAGATACTACTAGTAGTACTTTAAGGCAATTACTTGGAAATGGGTTGACTTATGAAATACCAAAATTCCAACGTGATTACTCTTGGGAAACCGAACAGTGGGATGATCTTTGGCAAGATATTCAATCAGTCGTAAATGATGAAGAACCAGGACATTACCTCGGATATTTAGTACTTCAAACTAAAGATGACAAGGTTTTCCAAGTTATAGATGGGCAACAAAGAATCACCACTATAAGTATTCTTATTCTATCAGCAATAAAAGCTTTACAAGCGCTCGTAGATCAAGGTATAGAACCCGACAAAAATGCAAAACGGGTAGACTCATTCAGAAACAACTACATTGGATACCTAGATCCAGTGACACTAATTGCTACGAATAAGCTGAGACTTAATCGTAATAATGATGATTTTTACAGATCGAAACTTGTAACTCTAGAACAATTACCACAGAGGGGCTTGAATTCCTCAGAACGATTAATGAAGAACTGTTTCGAATGGTTTGAAACTAAAATAAAAGGTACATACGCTACTGGTGAAGCAGTTGCAGAATTCATTGATAAAACGATCGATAAAATATTTTTCACTGTCATTTCTGTTAACGACGAATTAAATGCATTTAAGGTATTCGAAACTTTAAATGCAAGAGGAGTCCAATTATCTGCTTCTGATTTGTTGAAAAATTATTTGTTTTCAGTTGTGGATTCTGACAATCCTCACAAGTCTGAAATATCTGAAATCGAATCAATCTGGGGTAAAATAATTGGCAAATTAGGCAGTGAAAAACTTTCAGAATTTTTGAGAGTTTACTGGAATAGTAAATACAAAACTGTCAGGAAAAATGATATTTTCAAAGCTATTAGAAGAAATATTTCACATAAAAAAGCAGTTTTTGACTTATTAAGAAATCTTGACTCTTCTGCAGATACTTATATGGCTTTAAGGAATCCTTTCGACGAATTATGGAAAGGGGATAAGCAGATAAGTAACAATCTAACCGCTCTTAAAATATTCCAAGTAAGACAACCATTTTCCTTATTGCTTGCTGCGTATGAACATTTAGATCTTCAAAAATTTAAAAAGGCCTTAAGCGAAATAACTACTTTATCATTTAGATACAACATTATAAGTGGGCTAAATCCCAATGACCAAGAAACAGTCTACAATGAACTTTCCCAATCAATTAGAACAAATAACGATTATGATCGAACTATAATAAAAAAGATTGATCCAAAAGATGATTCATTTGAAACAGATTTTTCTAATAAGGAATTTAAAAGAACTACCAGGAATCATAAGATTGTAAAGTACATACTTTCCAAAGTTGAGAGAAAACTTTATTCTGCTGACATTGACTTGTTTAGTGATATATATACAATTGAACACGTTATGCCAGAATCAAATGATGCGCGCTGGGAACACATTCCTGATGAAGTTTTCGAGAGATGTATTTACAGGCTCGGTAACTTAGCAATATTAGAAAATAAGTTGAATAAGGAATCTGGCACAAAAAGTTATGAGGACAAAAAATTGGTTTATAGCAAAAGCTCATTACTCACAACACAATCTATTCCCCAACATTATGATGAATGGGGTGAAGATGAAATTAATTCAAGACAGCGTCAAATAGCGCATCAGGCAAAACAAATTTGGAAGATATAAGCGCTCGAGTTAGGGCTGTATCTATGACATAGATGTTCGTTCTCTGGGAGATGGTCTTTAGTATTACCCGTATGGGGCTACTTTAATTCATTAACCGAATCGCCCACTTAGGTAACACTGAAAAAATTAATCTACGAGAAGTGAAACTTAGCTTCTGGCCTCTTTCATTTTAGGTTTTAAAGGCTAGAATTCCGTTAAGAACGGGCTTGTGTTTGAGCCGAAGGCGAGTT
>CALFUU010000017.1 GCA_937929835.1 uncultured Saprospiraceae bacterium
TTGACGCTTTACATAGGTTCATAATGAACTTCAAAGCTTGGCTTAGAGGCATTTTCGGAAGTGTCAGAGATCTTCAACCATACCTAGATGAATATGTCTTTAAATTCAATAGACATAAAATGAAGGGGGAGATATTTAATACAATTCTAAGGCGTATGATCAATTATCCACCAAAAACAAGAAAAGAAATTTTTAGTGTAACTTAAGTGGGTGATTCAGTACGATTTTTTGAACTTGCAGTATTTAATTATATAATTGGGAACAACGATATGCATTTAAAGAATTTTTCTATGATCAAATCTGAGATAGGTTGGGTCCTAGCTCCAGCATATGATTTGCTGAATGTAAAAATTATACTCCCTCAAGACAAAGAAGATACAGCAATACTATTAGGAGGTAAAAAAGAGAACTTTAACATAACTTACTTTGATAGGTTTGGAGAGAACTTGGGATTAAATTTAAAGCAAGTTAATTCAGTCTTCAGTAAAATACAAGCGTGGCAAACTGATGCTCGAGCTATGATTCAAAATTCATTTTTGTCTCCAGAAAACAAGACAAAATATGATGAGCAAATTTCCAAAAGCGCCTCAGTGTTTGATCCTGTTTAGTTAGAATGGCTACAGAAATTTTGTGTTTAGAAATTATCTGTATTTATCGCTTAATACCCCTCATCCTCCTCCAGTTCCTTCACGATCTTAAAGATCAGGTTAGATTCATAGCCTCGGCTCAGCGCATACTTGATGGCTTTATCTTTTCTTATAAGTTTAGGTTGATCCACTAATTGATTGACTTTCTTATTGATGACTTCTCTGAGTGTATCGATATAATCCTCTTCTTCTATTTCTGTCATCGCCTTTCTTATACAGTAATCTGAGATCCGCCGCGCATAGAGCTGTTGCTTTATTTTATTGCGGCCCCACTTCTTAAGACGAAACTTTCCTCTAGCAAAGGATCTGGCATAGCGCTCCTCATTTAGGAAATCTTGCTTGATGAGCTCCGTTATAATCTCTTCTAGATCGTCGCCGTAGATTTTTAGAGAGATAATTTTTTGACGGACCTCTTGGTGGCATCTGTCTTGATAAGCACAGTAGCGCTTGGTTTTTTCGAAGGCTATTTCTTGGCTGAGCTTCAAAATTTCTCTAGATAGGCCTCTATGTTATTGACAATATCTTCGCTAGGATTGTGGTGTACTGCGTTCCAGCCCGCAGCCTTGGCCGCCACTATATTTTGCTCCATATCATCAATGAATAATATCGACTGACCGTCCTCGATGCCCAACTCTTGTTGCACATAGGCATAGCACTCTGGATCTGGTTTGCGATAGCCTATTAAGTGAGAGTAGAAGACACGATCAAAGTACTGCTGATGAAAATCTGCTATGCCCATCTCTTTTTCCACTCGACGATGGATGACTTGCTCGTGTAGTTCATTGATATTGGAGAGCATCGCGACATTGTAGGTGTCTCTCAGTTGGGCAATCATATCAAAACGATTTTGAGGCAGTTCTGCTAGCAAGGAGTTCCAAGCCCCTATGACCTGTCTGATCTCTGCTTCTGGTTTATACTGCTGCAGATGCCATAAGAATGATTCTGTATTTATTTCACCTTTCTCATAACGAAACATCATCTGCTTGGTCTTGTCAGGAAGACCATTTGAGAAGTCCGCATCCAGTACATCTCTAAATGCCTTGTAGCACTTCGGAAAATCTAGATTGATAAGAATATTTCCGAAGTCAAAGATCAGTGTCTTTTTACTCTGGTTGATCACAGGATGTTGTTCACATTACACTTATCAGAAACAACTTTGGCAACGTCGTCTATTTTGATACGCTTTTGCTCTAGCGTGTCTCTGTCTCTTATCGTTACTGTATTGTCCTCCAGTGTATCGAAGTCTATCGTAATCGAGTATGGTGTTCCGATGGCATCTTGCCTTCTATAGCGCCTTCCGATAGCATCTTTTTCGTCATACTGACACAAGACATGCGCGCTGAGTTTTTTGAAGACATCTTTTGAGGCTTTAACCAATTCTTCTTTATTTTTCAAGAGAGGAAGGACGGCGGCTTTGACTGGAGCGATAGCTGGGTGGAGCTTCATAACAGTCCTCGTAGATTCTTTACCGTCTGCATCAGGAACAGTTTCTTCTTGTAGTGTCTGGCCTACTTGCGAGAGGAACATTCTGTCACAACCTATAGAAGTTTCTACCACATAGGGGACAAAGTTCTCGTTAATCGCTGGGTCAAAGTATTGTAGCTTCTTGCCTGAGAGATCTTGATGCGCCTTGAGATCGAAATCAGTTCTAGAGTGTATGCCTTCTAGTTCTCTGAATCCGAAAGGAAATTTGAATTCTATATCTACGGCGGCATTGGCATAATGGGCAAGATTATCGTGATCGTGATATCTTAAGTTCTCTGCTGGTGTGCCGAGTGCTTTATGCCAATCTAGACGTGTCTGCTTCCAGTAATCATACCACTTCATCTCTTCGCCTGGCTTCACAAAGAATTGCATCTCCATCTGCTCAAACTCTCTCATCCTAAAAATGAATTGTCTCGCGACGATTTCATTTCTAAAAGCTTTTCCTATTTGTGCTATTCCAAAAGGTAGTTTTTGTCGTGTAGATTTCTGGACATTGAGGAAGTTGACAAAGATACCTTGTGCTGTCTCAGGCCTTAGATAGATCTTGCCTTCTTCGCCAGCGATTGCGCCCAGTTGAGTAGAGAACATCAAGTTAAACTGTCTCACTTCTGTCCACTCACGAGAGCCACTTTCTGGACAAGCTATCTCTAGCTCATTGATAAGGGCACCCAATGCCTCCATGTTTTCGTCCTTGAGATGCTGGTTCATCGTGTTGATAGCATAGTCGATCTTCTTCTGTCGCTCGATGATTCTTCCGTTGGTGTCTCGGAACTGCTTTTCGTCAAAGTCATCTCCAAATTTCTTAGCCGCCTTGGTGACGTCCTTCATTATTTTGGCTTCTATCTTCTCTGCGTACCCTTCTATGAGTTGATCTGCTCTGTATCTCTTTTTAGAGTCTTTATTGTCAATCATCGGATCATTAAACGCATCGACGTGACCAGACGCCTTCCAAGTCTTGGGGTGCATAAATATGGCAGCATCTAGTCCGACGATATTGGCGTGCATCTGCACCATACTTTTCCACCAGTATTGCTTGATGTTATTCTTAAGCTCTACACCTAGAGGTCCATAATCGTAAGTTGCCGAGAGGCCGTCATATATCTCACTAGAGGGAAAGATGAAACCATATTCCTTACAATGTGAGATGAGGTTCTTGAAATCCATGATACGCTTTTTTCAAATGAGCCTCAAAAGTACAAAAAGGCTCAGGAGTACTCTAGGATAAAGGGTAGGCTTAACGCTATTGGGCAGTAGTTTGTCAGTTCCTACTCTGGACCATATGCACTACTGTGTCTTATTCGCTCAGTTCTCTGGCTCTGGAGAAAGCGGCTTGATAAGCTTCACCTAATTTGGCCTTCACCTCGTTACTGGCAAAGGAATTAAGGGCTGCTTCTGTAGTGCCACCACGCGAAGCCACTTTGGAAATCCATTCTTCGCAGCTAAAGTTGTGTTTGTTAAAGAGATTAATCGTCCCCTTAAAGGTCGTGTAAGCGAGGAGTTCCGCCTGTGACTTACTAAATCCTAGATGCTGAGCACTGTCTATAAGTGACTGGATATAGAAGAAAACATAAGCTGGCCCTGACCCTGAAATAGCGGTACTCGCATCGATCAGTTCCTCGTTATCGACATAGATGGTCTTGCCTGTAGAGTTGAGGATATTCTGAACCATAACGAGTTCTATACGGGTGACTTCTACGCTTGAGGTATACACAGTCATACCTGAACCTACTTGTGCAGGGAGATTGGGCATAGCTCTGATTATTTTCTGGCAGTCTAGTGCGGAGGAAATTTTGGTCATAGGGATGCCCGCCATTATGGATAGAACGACTTGTTGGTGATCGATAAACCCTTTTATCTTGGAGAAGAGGATGTCAGAGTCTTGGGGCTTCACAGCCAGGATAATCAGGTCCGCTTCTTTAATGTAAGCATCAGGTTCGCCGAAGACAGTGCCTACGTTGAGGTCCTTTATTTTCTCTGCCTTCTCATTGGACTTCTCTAGGATCATCATAGATTCCTTAGTGACGATGTGTGCATTGAGCAAACTCTTGGCATAGGTGAGGCCCATATTGCCACCTCCGACGATAAGTATTTTCATAGTCTTTTGAATTTTATTAGAATACCCTTGCACAAAGGTAAAACTTACATCAGACAACTCAGAAGCGACTAATTCTTGTTAAAAGACGGTGTAAGCAAAAGAATATATCTGAATTTGGAGAATACTCCTTACATTAAATAAGTAACTATTGCAACTTCATCATTTAGATTTCAATTCCAATCTTATATTATGACTAAAAAGAGTTTCTACTTAGCAACCTTCTTGCTGATAGGTGTAGAGTAATTATAATGATCTACTTAACAATTTCACCTCAACCTTGTATCTGCTAAGCCGCAAGGTCTGAGTCGATGATTTACAACTAGGTCGTCGATCGACTGCATCTATAGATTATACCAACAAACTAGATAGTGGTAATCATTTTATCAACGTCACTGAGCAGAGCTGTGACATAATCTTAGTAGAGAAACTCATTTTCTAAAGGTAGCTCCAAGCTCTACAATTCTAATTTCTTCTACAATTCCAATTTCAGAAATCTTCCCGTGTGACTCGTCTTATGCTTGGCCAGTTTTTCTGGTGTACCTTCAAATAAGATCGTCCCACCACCGCGGCCGCCCTCTAGTCCGACATCGATTATGTGGTCAGCTACTTTGATGACATCCATATTGTGCTCGATGACGATAACGGTATTGCCTTTGTCTACGAGTTTTTGCAGGACGACAAGTAAGTGCTTGATATCCTCAAAGTGCAAGCCTGTTGTCGGCTCATCTAGGATATAAAGCGTGTTGCCTGTATCTCTCTTAGACAATTCTTCTGACAGCTTGACCCGTTGCGCCTCCCCACCAGATAGGCTGGTCGCTTGTTGACCTAGTGTGATATAACCAAGACCTACATCTTTAAGTGTCTTTAGTTTTCTGTAGATTTTTGGTATGGGTTTAAAGAATTCTACAGCCTCCTCCACATTCATTTCTAGGACATCAGAGATGGTCTTGCCCTTGTACATTATCTCTAGAGTCTCCCGATTGTAGCGCTTGCCGAGGCACTCCTCACACTCGACATAGACATCTGGAAGGAAATTCATTTCTATGAGTTTCATCCCGCCACCTTCACAAGTTTCACATCTGCCAGCTTTGACATTAAATGAAAATCTCCCAGGCTTGTAACCTCTTATCTTGGCTTCAGGCAGACTCGAAAATATATTTCTAATATCTGTAAAGACGCCAATGTAGGTGACAGGATTAGAGCGAGGCGTCCGTCCTATAGGAGACTGATCTATTTCTATAACTTTATCCACTTCATCTATCCCTTTGAATGATTTGTAGGGCAGTGGATCTTTGATGCTCTTGTAGAAGTGTTGTCTTAGTATGTGATATAGTGTCTCATTAATTAGTGTAGATTTTCCACTTCCCGAAACTCCTGTCACGCAAGTAAAGGTGCCTAAAGGGATAGTGAGGTCTACGGACTTTAAATTGTTGCCTGTTGCTCCTTTGAGTACGAGTTTCTTTCCGTTTCCTTTTCTTCTCTTTTCAGGAATTTCGATACTGCGACGATCATTGAGATATTCTGCAGTAATGCCTTTCCCTTTAGAAAAAGATTTGGGTAGGCCCTCTTCTACGATAGCCCCTCCGAGTTTTCCGGCTCCTGGTCCCAAGTCAATCAGATAATCTGAAGCCAACATAATATCCTTGTCGTGCTCGACGACGACAACTGTATTGCCGATAGTCGTCAAGTCTTTTAGAGCTGTGATAAGCTTCTGGTTGTCGCGCTGGTGGAGGCCTATACTCGGCTCATCCATTATATACGTGATGCCTGAGAGTTGCGAGCCTATTTGTGTGGCTAGTCTCGTTCTTTGTGATTCTCCTCCCGATAAGGTTCTCGTAGGACGATTAAGCGAAAGATAATCCAAGCCCACATCTAGCAGAAATTGTAGACGCATTCTGATCTCCTTATTGATATCCTTGGAGATGGTCTGTTGCTTTTTGTTCAGGTGCTTCTCTATCCCAGAAAACCAATCTTGCAGCTCGTTGAGATCCATTGTGGCCAGCTCTCCGATATGTTTTTTGCCCAGCTTGAAGTGTAACGATTCTTGCTTGAGTCTATAGCCTTCACATTCTGTACAAGTGACGATGGTCATAAAATTCTCTGCCCACTTTCTTATCTTCTCTGAGGTAGATGTCGACTGCCAGCGGTGGAGCATCGCTATGAGCCCTTCGTGCGCTAGGTTGTAGACCATGTCGTGCTTGGAGTAGCTGACAGGTACATTAACTTCGTCACCTCCTTCGAGTATGGCTTGGAGTCCCTTCTTAGGTATCTTTTTTATGGGAGTCTTGAATGTGAATTTATATTTCTTGGCGAGGGCTTTGAGTTGTTTGAAAGTATAATTGTCTCGCACTTCTCCAAAGGGGACGATGCCGACTTCTTCTATCGTCTTCTTGTCATCAGGAATAACTTTCTTGATATCCACATCGTGACAGATGCCTAAGCCTCTACATTTAGGGCAGGTCCCGTAAGGAGAGTTGAACGAGAAAGTATTAGGAGAGGGTTCCTCATAAGAAACACCGGTATCGGGACACATCAAGCGCTTACTAAAGGGTTTAACTTCCGCTTTGTCAACTTCCAAAATTTGAATAAAATCTGGCGACTGTTTAAAGGCAATCTCTAAGCTATCGGCTATTCTATCTCGCTTGTCTTTGGTGACTTTGATTCTGTCGATGACGATCTCTATATCATGCACTTTGTATCTGTCGAGTTGTAGGCCAGGTTTCAGATCGACGATCTCTCCATCAGCTCTCACTTTAGTATAGCCTTTTTTCCTTGTTTGCTCAAAGAGGTCTCTATAGTGTCCTTTTCTAGATCTGACTACGGGAGCAAGGATGCAGATTTTTTTATTGTTATAGTCCTTTAGAACTTTCTCTATGATCTCTACCTCTGAGTATTGGACCATCTTTTTTCCAGTATGGAGAGAGTAGGCATTACCGATACGGGCATAGAGCAATCTGAGAAAGTCATAGATTTCTGTGGTCGTCCCTACAGTAGATCGTGGATTCCAAGAGGTGGTCTTTTGTTCTATGGATATGACGGGGCTTAGACCTTGGATCTGCTCCACATCAGGCCGCTCCATCTTACCGAGAAACTGTCGTGCATAGGAGGAGAAAGTCTCCATATACCGTCTCTGTCCCTCGGCATATAAGGTGTCAAAGGCGAGTGAGGACTTCCCACTACCACTCAGGCCAGTAATCACGACCAACTTATTCTTAGGGATACGGACATCGATGTCTTTGAGATTGTTCTCTCTGGCACCAACTATATCGATATACTGCTCTTTGGATTTTGTCTTTGACATAAGCTAGCAAATATAGGTAGTTGATAGTCGATTGCCTAGCAAGAATTAATCCCATGGAGAAATTCGGTTGATATTCAGTTTCGTTACCAACGGAGCCATGTTCATTCAGAGATTATAGATCTTATATGACTTGTTGGATTTAATATGGCAGGTGTTTTTTCAGTATATTTAAGTATGGAAGATGGAAAAGTCAAAGATCCCCCTATGGCCTACGGTAAGATTTATACTTACTCTGATTATCTAAAATTTGAGTTTGAACATATGGTGGAGCTGATTCGAGGAAGAATCTATAAAATGACTCCTGCCCCCAATTTGAGACATCAGACTATTTCTTCTAACCTTTTTATTGAGATGGCACCCTATTTTCAAGATAGGAGCTGTCGACTACTCTCAGCACCAACAGATGTTGTCTTACCCATAGAAAATAGGACTAATGGAAATGAACATACAGTAGTTCAGCCAGACTTATGCATCTTCTGCGACCTTAGTATCTTGAAGGAAAGTGGAGCTTTTGGGCCTCCTACGCTTGTAGTAGAGATACTCTCTCCGCATACCAGAAAGAAGGATCTACAATTGAAGTACGACATCTATGAGGAGGCAGGTGTTCAGGAGTATTGGATAGTTATGCCTAGGGAAGAGTTGATCGAGCAATTTGTGTTAGTGGATTCAAAATATAATCGAAGGGGGACGTTCACTACATCAGATAGAATAGAATCAGTTTCTGTAGTGGGGTTGCAGATAGATATTGCAACAATATTCGTAATGTAAGCTCTTGGAAAGTAGGTCTTTTATTATCGGCATCACCACAGTCCGCGTCGCCTTATCCGCAATCTCTACCACCTCATCCAAAGTCGTCTCCGTCATAACTTCTGGCGGATAGCAAACATTGTCACGATAGAGAGTGAGGAGTTATGCAGTAGTGATGATATGCAAAGACAGGTAAGTGATTGGTCTAGTTATCTCGCCTGCTATAACCAACTAGACGAATATGATCCCAACAGAGAGTATCTTGTATGTTGTACAATAGGAGTGCCTCCAGATCCTCCGACTCAGAACCCTTACCCTAATCCTATTCCTAACCCTGATGAACCAGATGGCCCCAATGGTGGAAATGCCGTAGAAGGGCGCTCTAGTATTTCTATCGATATATATCCAAATCCTGTAACACAAATAATGACTATATCAGGTATATCTGAAAATACGTCAGCTACAATCTACAATACTGAAGGAAAACGCGTATATTATAATCTCGTTGCTGAGTCTGGTCATCTCGACTTATATGAATTACCAGATGGCATCTACTTTATCTCACTAAAGCGCAGTGGCAAAGTTATTTATGAAAAACAATTTATTAAGGTCGGTCAGTAGTGTATTACTGTTCCTACATCTTTTAGCTTATATATGTTCAGCTCAGACACCTCTTAATGAGGTGTCTGATTTTGATTTTCATCAGCAGGTTACTTATTCTATAATAGAGCTAGAATCTGGAGAAATTGTTATCTCTGGTCAAGCACTACCTAAGGCCGAGCCATTAAATTGGGAAGCTTTTTTTGCAAAGTATTCTGCTGATTTTAAGTTGTTGGATTATGCAATTTTTGAAGAGCCAGATGCGAATATAACTATCTCAAATACTTGCCGAGAAATAATATGTATTGGATCGAAAGTGTACACAGCACATAGCGAAGTATCTAATGATAATGATCCTACAACTATGGATATTAGCTTTATCCATGAATATGATTTTTTAACCAATTCTGTGACTTATCTACACAAGGTGCAAGACACTTTAAATGGACTTGGTTCAGTGGGTCCTAATTCAATTTTACTTAATAGACAAAATGAGTTTGTATTATTATTAGATAATGGCGGGGAACACCTCTGGATACAAGCCCTAGATCCTAATACTGGAGTTGTAAATCGACAAGTCAGGCATACTGAAGCAGACTATAATATTTTTGGTGTCGAGATTATAGAGCAGGAGGAAGGCTATGTGGTGATGGGTAGGCAGTTTGGTGCAGGTAATTCTGTCAGAATTTTTTTATGGAAATTAGATGAAGACTTTCAAGTACTTAAAAAGATACTGCTAGATGACTTAAACTATAACCATATCTATGTAGAAGGGATAATAGATGCTGAAGATAATATTGTCATCTTGACCAATCAGCATCTCGGTGAGCTAGAGTGGTGGCGATCGGTAGCCATTAAGTTTGATGCAGATCTCAATGAGATTTGGACTGCGCCAGTGGGTGGTGCTGAATATGGCCCACAGTTCAGTTATTATTACGAGTTGGTAGAGAGTCATGACAAGGATGGCTATCTATTTTGTGGTATAGATGATGAAGAAACCGAGGAGAGTTTTGGTAGAGGCCAGATTGCCAAGATTTCTAAGGAAGGGGACAGTATCTGGCATAGAAAGTATCGAGCGATGGAGGAGATACATCAAAAATATTCAGAATTCACACAGATAAAACCCACGAGAGACGGTAATTATATTTTATCTGGTTTAGTAACAAATACCAATAGTCCGCAAGATTCTATTTTTATTAAAGTATTGTTACTCAAAATAGATGAGGAGGGTCATATCGTTCTCTCAGATTCTACCAGTGCTACTTCTTACTTTGAGGATCAGATAAGGATTTTCCCCAATCCGAGTTCTGACTATATCTATGTGGAGCATGATGAGGCCACTCGTTATAGTTACGAGCTGTATAATAGCCAAGGTGCTCTCATAATGCAGAGGACAGATACGGAAGCTTATAATACGTATGTGTTGTCTGTGGAGGCTTATCCGTCAGGGATATACTATCTGCATATTATCGATAAGGCAGGTCAGCGTAGGGTGCATCAGATCGTGGTGGCGAGAGAATAATCTTGTTTTGAACAAGACAAATTTATTGTCTTTCTACGTCGAGCGAGTTGTACTTGGAAAGCGAAGGTAGAACCTCTGCTTTATTAGCTTTATAAATACATAGTATTTGCACGATCGCATCCTTTGTCATTTTTGTTTTTCTACAAGCTCTTCTATTGTTGTCTCACTTAAAAGTAACTGGAGACTAGTCAACTAACTTCAATGCCTTTCAGCACTGCAGCAAATTTTTTGACTTCATCTACAGTATTAAAGACATAAAAGGAGACTCTTATCGCCTCCCCTCTGTAGGAGACGAAGATGCTGCTATCAGCCAAGGCACTTTTGATGCGTTCCACATCCATTCCCTTACCTAGTCGTATGCTCGTCAGATGTGCAGAAGTGTCACCTAGCTCAGGCACTTTGTAAGCTGTGCCCGCTAACTCTTGAATGAGTTGCTTGTGCAGTGTCTGGCAGTATTTCTGGATGTTATCGGGTTGCCATTCTAGAATCTGCTCGAGCCCCGCCTGCAGTATGGCCGTATGTATGAAGTTGGATTTCTCGCCAACAGTGTATCGAGCTGCTCCAGGTCTATACGCATCTTGATAATTGACCAGCGCTTGGAAGTTATCGCTATCGAGTCTGTTGATCCAGTTGTCCTCTATGGGTGTCCCGTCATTAAATTTTTCTGAGTAGTAGGCGAGCCCCATTCCGTAATGACCCAGTAGCCATTTGTAGCCTCCAACGATCAGTACATCGATGGGAATATCATTTATGGATAAGGGAAGAGCACCTACGGATTGTGTGCCATCGATAACGAGATAAGCATTATGCTTTACACAGGCTTGACTTATTGCTTGGAGATCATAGAGGGTGCCATCTGCCCAGTGCACGTGGCTCATACAGACAACCGTCGTCTTATCATTGATGGCGGAGAGGATATTCTGGTTCCAAGATTTAGTACGCGTACTGCTATCCGGTCCAGGACTTATCATCAATAATTTTTGATTGTGTTTTTTTGCTGCCCGTTGCCAAGGATAATAATTGGAAGGGAACTGTTCTTCAAGACAAAGGATTTCTCCATCTTCTTTATAGGTAAGATTATTGGCAGCATTGGCCATTCCGTAAGAGACGGAGGGGATGATGGCTATCTGCTCGCTAGGTGCAGAGATGAGTTGAGCAAAGGTTGATTTGAGTAAGTGGCTATCATCAAAGAAGTCTTGTTGGCCAAAGAGGGTGGGATTGGCCTTTTTGAGCAAGGCAGCCATCCCTTGTGCCTGTGACAACTTGAGTAGGGGCGCCATATAGGCGACATTAAAATAGATCTGATCTTGAGGCAGTGAAAATTTATGTTGTTGTGGGTCTAGCATACACGATGGGTTCTGTTGGATAAAATTACAAACTTATGGTTGGTATGAAATAAGGGTGTAGCTTCATTGCAATTTAATTTTTAATGTTACCTTGATGGAATAATTTTTTTATCTTATGTCCATATGTATGAGAAAGTGGATTTTATTCTTTTGCTTGATGTTCCTTACGTATGTGATCTACGGACAATTTGATTTTAGGGATATTGATAGTTATCCTACACTTGATGTCAACGCAATTTTATTATTGGTTCTAGGTATCTTGGCTTATGGTTATTGGTCAAGGAGACGCCTTGTTTTACCCAATTCTCAGGGACAGGTCTGCTTGAGGCCCACACTGATTTCTCTTTTTGGTGGAGTAATCTGTATTGGGCTATACTTTCTAATTGTGGTTATTGCAATCTCTGGAATAATCAGCGTTGCTTTGAATACGGTATTGAGCAGTTTGTTTTTCTTACCGCTTCTGATAAGTGGAATATTCAATATCACACATTTTTTTCGTCACCGATTAATCTTTGATGAAGAGCAACTGATCATTCAAGACAGAAAGAGTGAGCAAACAGTAATGGCTTGGGATGAAATTATAGACGTAAGTAGAGGCTTTGCCTTTCTGATTCTCACACCTTTTTATCTTAATCTAAGGACGACAAACTGTACCTATAAAATTGATCCAACTTTGATTGGCTTCAAGATGTTTGAGACATATCTAGATAGATATAACCCTGACATAGGATTGGCTTTAAAATGGAAGACTTATCATAATCCAAATCCTGGAAGTGGAAGTTTGTAAAGGACTTAATTTAAAGTTTGGGCAAGGGGTATAGCATAATATGAACGGGCTCTTGAGATATAGGTGTAACCATCTTATAATTTATTTTTACCTTGGCCATTATTAGCAACTCTCCACTTATGAAGAACATACTTACTTTCTGTTTTATCTGTTTTTTGACAACTGGCTTTGCTCAGGGCCTTACGGATAGTTACATCAATAGTGGAGTAGCTTATGGCGTTAGGCCCGTATCTCCACAACTGAGCGATGTTAATTTTACTATCAATAATAATGGCGTTGTAGAATATTTTTCTAGCACTTTGCCAGATGAGCCCAGCGGTAATGGCTTAAATATATTTGTAGGATTTGGCAGGTATAAGGGGCTTAGCCACCAATTGTTTTTTGACTTACCGATCGGTGACTTTAAGAATTCTAAGTTTGGATACAACATAGGTTATAGTATGGCCTTTGAGGTGGGTAGGCAAGATTTGCTATTGCGACCCTCTGTAGGTGTGGCGATAGGAGATGGGACTTATGAGTTGGGGCAGGAGAATTATAGTGTTAGTACTCCACTAGTTTTTGATACTCTCAATCTTGCAGAACCTGTCACCTTTGCTCTACGCCGCAATGTAGTGACTATCAATCCTGGTATAGAATTAACTTACTTGATCAATCAGAAGTATGCCCTTGTTGTGCAAGGTCATTATGACTTAGATATAAGCAACAGGACGCAGAGAGTTACCCTAGATGCGGATAGCATAGATGGAAGTCGTCCCGCATACGAGTTTAGTGATCTGATCACTGTCAATCATATGGGGAGTCCTCTCTCTAGCAAGTTGTTAGATTATTCTGGATTGCGGTTCTCCATTGGTATCAGCAGTTATATCAATAAGCAATTGTTTAATTAGAGGGTCTTTGCATAACACCCCACTTGCCCTTCTTTTCTGCGAGGAAGTAGCCTTTGTATTCCCCACTTGTTTTATCTAGACCTGATATTTTGTCTAGCTCACAAGGGAGGATTGTTTTGCCATCTTTGTCTGTGAAGCCAATCTTGCCGTTTTGCTTGACGATGTAGATATCAGAAAATCCTTTCGCTGCTTTGACGGCCTTTGGTAATCCGTCATACCAGACAGACTTGTCTTCTTTTAGGAAATTAGATATCGGATAGCCAATTCTTTCTCGCCCCTCTTTGTTTTTCTTCATTATCGCCCAACCATTGCTGAATGTTATGTTATCTCTCCCTTTGGTGTAATAAGACCCGACTTCATTCATATCGCTATCTAGAAGTATTTTTGTGCTATCCGAGGTGACTACCTGGTAGTATCCGTCTCCGACATAACCTATTCCATTGTTGATACTAGAGTAGATGACTTCGCCTTGATTGTTGAGTATGTTTCTCTCAAAAGTCTTACTGTTTTTCTTTTTTCTTGAATATTTGTCATTAGCTCCATAATAGTAATTAGGGCCAAGAGGCTTAGCATACTTGTACTTCGGTGCTAGTTCTGTTTGTTTGGTTTTGAGGTTATAGATGCCCACGAGATCTCCTTCTTTAAAAGTATATGCGGGGACTGAAGTGCCACGAATCTCATCTAACTTGAACGGAAGAGTCGTTGTTTCCTTGGTTGCCACTGTGTAGATAGAGGTTTCGTTTTCGTTGTAGCCAATGATAAATCTTTCATCATCATAATTTTTTGCACCGACATACTTGTGTGGTTTGGAAAATATTTGCTCAAGATTATAATCGTATACAAACGTCTTGTCTTTTTCTTTAGTGACTTTGTAATAGTCGGCTCTAAATATTTTCTCTACCTTCTCATTACCGTTAAAATGAATTTCGCCTTTTTCGTCTACAAGAATTTTATAACCGACTACTGTATGGCCGTTATCTTCATTTCTCCATACATCAAGTTTTTTTGCTTCTAGACGTACAGTGCCTGTATTATCGATCATTACCTGACCATCTTTATTACTAGTATTTTTATGGACTAGATATTTGTCAGCAACAACTTCCATATGATGGGGGACTAAATCTTTTAGTAAAGTATCACCATCTGATTTGATGAATGTAGAACTGCTATATTTTCCTTCTACTTTTTGTATACCAGGAAAATTAGTAGTTATCCATTGCTCTGCCTTGTTGGCCTTGTCGTTTCTTTCCTTTCGCTGCTTAGCGTCAAATTTTGGCTTAATTTTTTTATCGTAATCTATTTGATATCCATCCTCGTCGAAGAAGCTATTGACTTTGCCTTGGTCGTTCTTATCGTGATAAGCACTAAAATAATCTTCCTTTACCTGTGAGATGCTATTATATATAGTGGGAACAATTTCCTCGTTCTTAGGTGTTCTCACACCATATTTGCCATCTTTCTTGACTATAATATACTTGATAAGTTGGTTCTTAATCTCTACATTATCATAACCTTTAAAGGTAGGTGGCACGACCCATTGCATCTCCTGTGCTTGTGATAAAACACTTAATAAAATAATAAAACCTAGAGCAATAAATTGTTTTTTCATAATAGATGTTATCTTTTGACTAAATTAATCAGTTTTTATATCTCACAGCACAGAATTTCCTATGCATAGGTTAAAATCATTATGGCTACAATTCATTTTTATCTCCTTTCTGGGGATATCAAGCTGTAGCACAGCCAAATTTACCGCAGAAACGCGGTCCGTAAAACCCGCAGAATCTACCCAAATAGAGGTGGTTTCTGGCGGATATGGAGCTACAAAGAAGACTGCCTCTCAAAATGCGGTAGAAAACGCATTTAAAACTTTATTAATGTATGGAGTACCTAATTCCAATCAGGAAACTCCCCTTCTAGGCAGCAATGCAGAGCAAAAGTTTTTAGATCAACAAGCATTCTTCGATAACTTCCTAGCGTCCTCGCTGGACAACTTTATCGTCAGCAAAAAGGTGCGAGGCTATAAATTCACCAATAGTAAAACACCTTCTACAGAAGTTTCTATGCTCATCAATCTGCACTCAGTTAGAAATCACCTCATTGCCAATAACATTATATCAGATTTTGGACTATAGCCTTATGTATAAATTAAAAAGTTGCTTTTTATTATTGTTTGTAGGACTAACTAGTTTGGCCATTAGTCAAGACACTTCATCTAAGAAACCGACAAGCAAGACGGTACAACCCAAGATTATTGTAGTGCCCTACACGCCTGTGGATGTCTCCATAGCAGACGAGTTGAAAACCAATGATAATGCAAGGCTGGCCATCAGTATTGTAAAGGAAGGTTTCGATAGTAGAAACTTTCCTACAGTAGATCTCAATGCTAGGTTGAAGCAACTCAGCAACGATAGGGTTATGGAAATGGAAGATCGCACTTCTATCAAGCAAGAAGTCATCGAACTATCAGGCGCAGATATTCAGGTTGAGGTTGAGACAACAATTAATAAGTCATCATCTGGCAATAGTGTTACGGTAATTTTATCGGCTTTTGATGCTTTCACTGGAGTGTCCTTGGCCAACAAGTCAGGTGTCTCGCCTAAGTTCTACACGGACAGTTACGAGAAGTTGATCCAAAAGGCGACGGACGAAATGATAGATGAGTTTCTCAATGTAATAAATACTCGCTTTGAAGATATAAGAGCTAATGGTAGAATGCTGGCAATGAATATTAATTTTTCCGAGGAGTCAGAATATGATATGGATTATGAGTTTGAAGATTATGATACGTTGTCTGATAAGATCGAAAGTTGGTTAGAGGAGAATGCCTATAACGCTTACTTCCATATACAAGGAATTACAGCCACAAAAATGATCGTCGATGAGGTTAGAGTTCCCCTCAAGACACCTGAAGGTAAAAATTATCGCTACTCAAATTTTGTTCGCGAATTTAGAAAACACCTCAGATCATTGGGGCTAGAAGCTGAGCGCGACCTCCAAGGTGGAAGAATATTTATAACGATACTATAGAAACAACTATGAAGCACTTTATCTTCTCTTTTCTCTTGATGTGCCTAGGATTCCATACTGGATTTTCTCAGAAGGCCATAGTGAGGATTTCTGATAACAATATGGCGTCTCTGCAAGATGCGCAGTTAAAAAAAGCTCTTACTGGCTTAGGCTTGAGGTTCGATTATCCTATTGCACTAGATGTAAGTCTCTCTGAAGAGCAGTACGAAACTATAAATGGTCTTGACACCAGAGAGGTCTTTAATGCCAATCTAAATGTGCAGTATACGGACTTGATAACAGGTAAGATTTTAGATTCCAAAGATTATCAGTTGATGGGTAGTGCTAAGAATAAGAGAGTCCTGTATAAAGGCTTATCGCAAGCTGTGCGCAAAAAGAAAAAGCAAATTCAGAAAGATGTAACGACAATACTGGAGGACAAAGAACCACTAGGGTGTGATCAAGTTGTCGCGGCAATGAATGAGAATAGGCAGCTTGGTCAATACCAAAAGGCTTTGCAACTCTCGTCATATGCCCCTGATGCCTGTACTCAAGTGACTCCCCTGCGCCAGCAAATCTATGCTGATTACCAAGCCCGCAACTGCACTGCACACTTAGTAAAAGTAAAAGCCTTTATGGCGGTGGATGATTACAGAGGTGCTTCTAGAGAAATTGTCAAAGTAGATCCTGAGTCTGATTGCAGTGACGACTTGCTAGTTTTGGTTACAGAATTAGATGAAAAAGTGCAAAGCGAAAAAGACAAGACACTAGAAGCCTATATAGAATATGTCAAGAGTGAAAACCGAAGTGAATCAGCTTTTCGTTCTAGATTAATCGAAATTCTTATCAGGGAGTAATGAGATCAGCTATACATCTTATTCTTGTGGTCTGTATGTTACTGATCAGTAACAGTCTATCAGGCCAGGCAATAAATTTTGTTGTCGAGAAACTTGATAGTGATCAGCTCGGCTTTAGTGCGGCAGCTAGAATTACAAACCATAATATAGAGGAAACTATAGTCGCTAACCCTGCAGCTGTCGTCGTAGATAGAGAGACCTTTGTAGATGTAGAGACTGAGCGAGAGCGGCAAAAGTCAGAGTCGTTTATCGATGGTCAGTATGTCGAGCAAGGGAAGGCTCTGGGGGCGGATTTTATGATTTTCCCAAGCTATACGAGTGCTTCTAGGCTCCTCACTTTACGTGTTGTAGATGTGGCTAAGTCTGCAGTTGTTATTAATAAGGAGTATGCACTGTCGCACTTTGTAGGCAAAGACGGAAAACTAGATCGCCCCGACTATTATGCTAGATATATCAATGAAATAACAGAAGAAATCTTGCAAGACTTCACAGCCTTTCATATGACCATAAAGTTGGTGGGTATAGAGAAAGTAGATAAGGAAAAAGCAAAGGAAGCCTTAATTTATTGTCCTAATGACTGTACGCTTAAGCCCAAGACAGTGATAGATTTGTTTCATAGACGGGCCATAAAGAACACACAACTTTTTAAGTATGATCAGATCGGAAGTGCAAAGATAAAAAATGATGAGTCCAACGGTCTTTATCTGATTTCAGTTAAGAAGGGCGGCGAGGTCCTACTAAAATTAAATAACGAAGAGCAAGAAGTGTATGCTAAAATTAAGTCTTAAGGTAATATTGATGTGGGCAATTGCAGGCCAACTCCCGGGGCAATCTAATTGGATTGCGGAGTTAGAAGGAAGTTCTTATGGTGATAGTCCAACAATTTCCTATATAGAGCAGGATGATAGCTACAGTCTGCTTCCAAAAAATTGGATTGAAGAGTTTAATACGGGAATCGAGTATGGATTTAAAAACGCGAATGTATTTAGCAAAATTTACCCAATGGGGTGGAGTGGCGGCTCTTATCTGTCAGACAAGAAGGGGGCACATTATTTGGCCAAGCTTGACATTCAACAAGTATTGCTTGATGGTAAAGTGCCAGAGGAATATTATTCTGCAAAGTCGGCTGACGTTTTTGTCCTTGCCATCTTAAAGGTCTATGATGTTATAGATGGCACGCTTGAGATAGCAAAGGAAATAACCTTTGAAGATAAAATAAATCCGTACGATGAAGTGGATGAGATCGCTGGCCATTTCAGAAAAGAAGTGTCCAAGACTCTATGGTCGAGATTCGGAAAAATTACGCCTGTGTACAAGGCCAATATTGTAGAAGAAAAGGGTGGCAAGCTCCAGTCGCTTTTCATTAATAAAGTAGATTATGCGCGGATGCTTAGTCCTAAATATCTAACTGCATACAGAGTTGTTCAAGAAATCAATGGTATGGCCATCTTTGAGATATTGGGCAATCTGCAAGCAACTAAGGATTCCAAGGCAGCAAGCCGTGTGCACTTAAATGCAGTAAGAGGGAAGAAGGAAATTCTTAATGCACTCAATACTGAACAGCAAGTCTATCTCACCACTAAATCATTAGCGAAGTGAAAAAGTTATCTATTATATTATTCATAGGGTGGCTGTCTATTGCAAGCTTGATGTCTCAGGCCAACTTGCCAGGGGTGATTATCGAAAGACCTCAGACTAAAGCACAGTGGCATACATTTAATTTGGACAAGCATCTCTATAATATTATGCTTGAAGCAGCCGTAAATCAAAGTGCTATCTATCACGTCATCGATGAGAGCAATTTAGAGTTAATGACTCAGGTAAGAGAGGAAGCTGTCAAAAATTTTTCTGATCTGCCCTCCGCTCAGATGATAGGTGCATCTTACATAATGGAGTCAAAAGTTCTTGATTACAAGGAAACAACCAAAAAATACTATAAACAAATAAAGCAAGATGATGGGTCTTATAAAGATGGGGCTTGTGATAAGAGAGGTATGGATGTCACCATTAAGCTCAATATGAATCTTCTTTCTGTTGAGACCAGTGAAGTTGTGAGCTCAAGGGAATTTGTTGTGTCTGGATTTGCCACTCGTGATTGCAACAAGTTTAAGGTAGATGAAGATAAAGTGCGCAAGGAATGTATAGCAGATTTTAGATCCTGTATGGAACTCTTGTTTAAGAAAAATATGATGGACCTATTGCAGACGAAACTAAAAGTGGAAGGTATGCTTAAGACCAAGAAGGAATCAGCCAAAGAGTTGATTATAAAATCTGGGCCTTTTGGCAATGTTGGTGCAGGTGTTAATCTAAAGGTGATCAGTATGTCTGCACAAGATGTAGATGGTGTTGAGGTAATTAGAGAAAAGCAGATTGGCGAAGCAGAGATTGTTAGCGTGCGATATGGATCTTCATATCTAAAAGTAAAAAAGGGCGGCAAGGAAATATACCAGAGTATGTCTAATAATGAGAACCTCTATGTCGTCTATGATAAGAATTACCGCTATGTGGATTGTAGCGGAAAAGGAGCACCCAAAAAGCGACGCGAATTAAAAAGAAGACTAGAAGGGTATGACAAATAATCAACTCAATAGTCAAGAATTGTAGTTCTTAATGTTACAGCCACACGAGAGAAAATTAAACACAACCTAATATTATAATTATGAACAAACTAACCTTAATGATGTTGCTCTGGCTTGTTGTCAGTTTCGGCAATGTACAGGCACAAAAACTAGATTATGTAGAGTTGCCATCTAACAGTACCCAGAAGATGTCTGTTGTCAAAGTCATCGAAAAAGATGATGGAATGCGTGTCTTTGTTACCTCAAAAGAAGTGGTGACAAGTATGGAGGTAGAAGATCTAAAAATTACTATCCTAGAAGTTTTAGATTTTAATGCAGAAGGGCAGTCGCAAACTGTAGGTAAGCACGTCTTGCATAATAAAGCTTTTCACGGATATAAGTTTAACCTTAAGCGGGGTAGGACGAGTTTTGGAAATCAAGATGACGTGATGACGTACACTGCTCTTCAGGAAATGTATCCAGAATTAGCGGATGTAGACTACCTCGATTCGGCAAACAGAAAGATGCCAGTAGCGTTCTATCGCAGTACGTTAAATACTGGTGCATTTAAGCCTAAAGTAAAAGGATTTTCTAGTGTCAAATATTCGTCAGATGCTTCCGCTGTAATGGAAAAGCCTAAAAAGAAAAAGAAAAAGGGGCTGATGAATAAATTGGCTAGCGCCGCAGAAAGTGTGAACAAGCTAGACAATAAGCTGAATAAGAAAAAGCAAGTCTATCAGGTCGTCGAGGAAGTTGATGTGAACTGGGAAGACCAGTACAATGGAGGACAAGACAAGAAGAACTTTTGGAAAAGTTTAGCCTCTATGTCTTCTCAAGCAAATGGTAACGTCTTGGCTGTTAATGCTAAGAAAGTCAATAAAGATGCCACTCACGAACAGATGAATAAAGAGATCGTTGTCTTTAGTCCAATGGGAGAAGTTGTTACCAGAAAGGAATGGACAACGGAGGTACCTTGGATCAAAATTGGAACAAAAGAAAGATATGCAGAAAATGCTGACAAGGCTATGGATATAGATTTCTTGGCCTTAGCATTCAAACAAAATGCTAGCAAGAAGCAAAACCCGAATTGTAATAAGAAGCAAATTGCTGTATCGGCTATCGGTGCAGATGGTTCTTTCTTGTATGACCATATATATGACTTGCCCGAAGATTTCAGTAGAATGGATACTATCTTGACAAGAAAAGGGCAAAAAACTGTATTAATGGGAAAGATGCGTAATGGACAAAAGTTTGTTGCTGTCTCAACACCGCAAGGACAGAAGTTGCACACCGTATCAGAAGATGCTGGCGTAAAAGGAGACGTGGTCAATTATTTTACAACCAAGTCGGGAGAGTATGCAGTGTATGCCAACAAGTCGCTCAAGACAAAAACAGTTCAGAAATATTACCTCTGTCCAGTAAGTGCTGACGGTATGGGCGAACCGATGACGATTCCTGTTAATCTTAAAAATGGTACAGACTCTAGGATTGATGTACTCATAGATGAGACGGATCGAACAATTATCCAAACCAAACAAATGGCTAAGGGCATCAATGATTTTAAGACTGTTCTCACGCTACCAACCTTGTATGAGTTGACAGATAGCGGTATGACACAGATAACGAATCTAGAAGACAATATGATGACTATGAATAATGCAGAGGTCAGGAGTAACACCAAGGTGTACAAAACCAATGACGCAAGTTATTTTGTTGCAAAAATCTTTAGACCTTGTGATAATGGAGATAAGTGTGTCACCAATGCACTTATGAAGTTGACTTACTAGATTTTACCAATCTAAAAGGCATAACCTAAAATACTAGAAGCGGAAGTCTACAATAAAGGCTTCCGCTTTTTTACTGCTTTATTTCAGGTAAGACACATAAGTTCTTTAAGAACTCAATAAGGTGCTTATTATAGGCCCCAGCACCATCCCACTCGCCCTATCCGCAATCTCTACGACTTCCTCTAAGGTCGTCTCCGTCACTACTTCAGGTGGATAGCAGACATTGGTCACTACTGAGAGAACTGCCGTGCTGATACCACAATGATTGGCAACAATCACTTCAGGTACCGTAGACATACCCACAAGATCACCGCCTATGATATTAAGGTACTTATACTCTGCTGGCGTCTCGAGACTTGGTCCTTGTAGGCCTATATATACCCCTTCTTTCAGGTGATGACCTAGTGCTTGCATGGCTGTACTTTGTAATTCCGCTCTCAGCTCCTGCGCATAAGCCTGGCTCATATCTGGAAATCTGATGCCTAGGCGCTCATCATTGGCACCTCTTAGGGGATGCTCGGGAAAGAGATTGATATGATCTTTGACCAATATAACCTCGCCAGCCTTGTAGTTTGGATTAAGCCCACCCGCAGCATTGGTCATCAACAACTTATTAATCCCGAGCAGCTTGAGGATACGTATCGGAAAGGTCACTTCTTGCATCGAGTAGCCCTCATAATAATGGAGTCTGCCATTGAGGATGAGGATAGAATGCTGGCCCACTCGGCCAGAGATCCACTCACCTTTGAGATAAGTTGCCGCCACCAAGTGTGGGACTGCGCTAAAAGGAATCCGCTTTTGGATGTCTATGTTGTCCAGCAAGCGCGCACCACCTGAGCCTATAATAAGGGCTAGGTCGTGGTCTTTTTGAAATTGGTCTTTCAGAAAATGAGCAGCGCTCTCAGCGGCATTATAATAATCCATAGGGCTAAGGTAGCAGTCTAGTGGGTCTTTTAGAGTGCTCCATCCTCCACTTATGGTATAAAAAGCCTATATTTGCAGTAGATTTGGATTACAGGAGGGAGCAGATGTTCCCTCTTTTTAATTTAGGTCAGGTTTAAGTCACGCGAGATGTCAGAGACAGGATTACAAGCAGCAATAACGAAAATCGCTAAAGAGCGCTTTAAGGAAGAGGATCTCAGCGATTGCTTTCTACTTAGTATCGAGCAAAATGCCAAGAAATTGGAGGTATACGTAGACAGTGATGATGGGGTCAAGTTTTGGCAATGTCAGAAGCTCAGTCGCGCTATAGAGGAGTATCTCGATGAGAGTCAGGCCTTAGGAGAGGATTATACCCTTGAGGTTTCCTCCCCAGGTATAGATAAGCCCTTGCAGTTGCAACGACAGTATCCAAGAAATATAGGCAGAGAGCTAGAAGTCACGCTTAAGGAAGAGGAGGCTGTAGTGACAGGTAAGCTGCTAGAAGTCGACGAGGAGGGCATCCTGATCAAGGCAAAAGGTGCCAAGAAAGGACAGTTCAAGGAGAAGACTATAGCTTTTAGTGATATCGTCGCCACCAAGGTGTTGGTATCTTTTAAGAAGAAGAAAAAATAGATGGGTATCAGATGTGATACACAGATACATTCACATAACGGACAAAATTTTATAACAGATGAAAAAGATGATTTAAGATGAATCTTGTTGAATCATTTTCAGAGTTTAAAGCGGGTAAGAACATTGATCGGCCCACTATGGTCAGAGTACTGGAGGATGTCTTCAGGACCTTGATCAAGAAGAAATACGGATCAGATGATAATTTTGATGTCATAGTCAATGATCAGAATGGTGACCTTGAGATGTGGAGAGTGCGGGACATTGTCCCTGACGGAGAGGTGACTGATGAGATGAGTCAGATATCTAGCTCTGAGGCATTATCTATAGATGATGACTACGAGATAGGAGATGAGTGCTATGAGCAGTTGGGATTAGAGGATTTTGGCAGAAGAGCCATTCTTGCAGCGAGGCAGACCCTGATATCAAGGATTATGGAGCTGGAGAAGGATGAAATCTTCAAGAGATACTCTGATCGTATAGGAGAAATGGTACTCGGAGAGGTTGCCCAAGTGCTCAAGAGAGAATTCCTTATCATCGACGATGCCACCGGTAGTGAGATACTCCTACCGAGATCGGAGATGATCAGAGGTGATTTTCTGAGAAAAGGCGATATGATCAAAGGTGTTATCCGTAGAGTAGATATGAAAAACAACAATCCTGTTGTCATCATGTCTAGAACGGATAGTCGCTTCCTGGAGAAGTTGATGGAGCAAGAAGTTCCTGAGATAGAGGATGGCCTGATAACAATTAAGAAGATCGTCCGTATTCCGGGCGAAAGAGCTAAGGTAGCTGTAGAATCCTATGATGATAGGATAGATCCAGTAGGGGCTTGTGTCGGTATGAAGGGGTCTCGTATCCACGGTATCGTCAGAGAGTTAAAGAACGAAAACATCGATATCGTGAACTACACGAATAATGTTTCTCTCTTTATCCAGAGGTCCCTAACACCAGCTAAGGTGTCCAACATAGATTTGGACGTAGAGAAATTGACAGCCTCAGTTTTCTTGAAGCAAGATCAAGTATCGCTTGCTATAGGAAAAGGTGGTTCCAATATTAAGTTGGCCAGTAAGTTGACTGGCTACGAAATAGATGTATACAGAGAAGATGACGAAGTCGGTATGGAAGATGTCGATCTTGACGAATTCTCTGATGAAATAGAAGAGTGGGTAATCGATGCCTTGAAAAATATCGGGTGTGATACAGCAAGAAGTGTTCTCGATCTTAGTCCAGAAGAATTACTCAGAAGGACCGATCTAGAAGAGGAGACGATCACAGGTGTCATCAAGGTATTAGAGGCAGAATTTGCCAATGATTAGTGCGGAAAGAGTTAACTAGAAGAGATTAATATTTAGCATACAGAATAAATGGCAATACGCTTAATTAAAATAGCGAAAGAATTAAATGTTGGTACGTCGACCATCGTGGAGTTCCTCACTGAAAGCGGGTTTGAAATAGAAAACAAACCCACCTCTAAAGTGACTGAGGAAATGCACAATGCGTTGCTCGTCAAGTTTAGTAATTCTATGGCGGTCAAGGAGAAAGCCGACAAGCTGGTTATAGGTACACGTCAGGAAGAGGTCAAGGCTGATCCACCTCCTGCACCCAAGGCCCCACCAGTGGTCATACCTGAGCCTACTCCAGAACCTGAGCCGACGCCAGAGCCAGAAGTCAAGGTAGAAGAACCTACACCAGAGGTTGTCGAGGAGCCTAAGAAAGAGGACGAAGTTATCAGAGCAGAGGTGCCTAAACAGGAGCTAAAAGTAGTAGGCAAAATAGACCTTGAAGCAACTAAGCCTAAAAAGCCCGCACCCAAGCCAAAGCCTGTAAAAAAAGCAGCGGAGCCTAAAGTAAAAGCTGAACCCAAAAAAGATGAGGCGCCAAAGCCAGCTGAAAAAGTTGAAAAAGCTCCACCTACCCCTACCCCTCCTACACCTAAGAAACCAGAGGAAGAACTCGTAAGAGCTAAGACGCCTCAGTTGAAAGGTCTCAAGATCCAGGGTAAGATAGACATGAAGAAGTTTGACAAGCCGCCAGTGAAAAAACCTGCGGCTGGCCAGAAAACTGATGGTGCTGCCAAGAGAAAAAGAACAAGGAAAAAAGTGACTGCACAGTCAAGCTTTAAGAGAAATCAGAGAAGCGGTGCAGGCGGCGGCGGAGGTCGCGGTGGCAAAAGACAACAAGATGAAGTCAAAGCAGTCTCTAAAAAAGAGATAGAAGACAAAATCAAAGCAACCATGGCCAGAATCTCTGGTGGTGGTAGAAACAAGAGACAAAAGATACGTCGTAGTAATAGAGAAGAAAAGAGAGCAACAGCAGAGGCAAATGAAATTGCAAATGTAGAGACAACACTAAAAGTCACAGAATTTATTTCTGCGTCGGAGTTGGCCTCTTTGATGAATGTTTCTGTTTCGGACATCATTCTCAAGTGTATGAATCTCGGTGTGATCATCTCTATCAATCAACGTATGGATGCAGAGATCATCGAGTTGGTGGCAAGTGAGTTTGGTCACGAGGTAGAATTTATTGGGGTCGATGCAGATGAGGAGGAAGAAGAAGAGACAGTAGTAGATGATCCTAAAGATTTGGTGCACAGAGCGCCAATAGTGACCGTTATGGGACACGTGGATCACGGAAAGACATCACTTCTGGATTATATCAGAAAAGCCAAGGTAGCCGAAGGCGAGGCAGGGGGAATCACCCAGCACGTCGGCGCCTACAGCGTACCAGTAGGTGATCAGATGATTACCTTCTTGGATACACCAGGTCACGAAGCCTTTACAGCGATGAGAGCTAGGGGGGCCAAGTTGACAGATATTGTTGTCGTTATAGTTGCGGCGGATGATTTGATAATGCCTCAGACTAAGGAAGCTATAAGCCATGCCCAAGCGGCTGGTGTGCCTATCGTCTTTGCCATCAATAAGATAGATAAGGACGGTGCTGATCCTAACAGAATTAAGCAAGGTCTTTCTGAAATGAATATCCTCGTAGAGGAGTGGGGTGGTAAATTCCAGTCCCAAGATATCTCTGCCAAAGCAGGTACCAATATCGATCTACTCTTAGAAAAGATCGTCTTGGAAGCCGAGATGCTTGAGCTCAAAGCCAATCCAAATAAGATGGCAGTCGGTACAGTGGTAGAGGCCTCTCTAGATAAAGGAAGAGGATATGTCACCAAGCTACTCGTGCAAGCAGGTACGCTAAAGGTCGGGGATCCTATCGTCGCTGGTGCTTACGCGGGTAAGATCAAGGCGATGTTTAACGACAAGGGCAAGAAGATTAAGGAAGCTGGTCCTTCAGTGCCAGTTGCTGTACTCGGTCTCGATGGAGCTCCTGCTGCCGGTGAGAAGTTCAAGGTGATGGAGAAAGAGCAAGAAGCGAAGGCTATCGCCACTAAGAGAAGTCAGATACAAAGAGAACAGTCCAATAGAGCGAGTCGTAGAATCAGTCTCGATGAGATCGGTCGTCGATTGGCACTCGGTACCTTTAAGGAACTCAATCTTATCGTCAAGGGTGATGTGGATGGGTCTATCGAGGCACTTTCAGATTCACTGATCAAGTTGAGTCAAGAGACGGTCCAAGTAAATGTCATACATAAGGCCGTAGGTCAGATCGTAGAGTCAGATGTTCTATTGGCATCTGCTTCCGATGCTATCGTTATAGGATTCCAAGTACGTCCATCAGGAGGTGCTAGAAATCTAGCAGAAAAAGAAGGCGTACAGATCAAGACGTACTCGATTATCTATGAGGTTATCGATGAGATCAAGAAGGCCATCGAGGGTATGTTAGATACGATCAAGGAAGAGCGGATCTTGGGTAATATCGAAATCAAGGAAATATTCAAAATTTCTAAGATCGGTACTATCGCAGGTTGTCTTGTCTCTGATGGTAAGGTGACGAGAGACTCCAAGATCAAGCTTATAAGAGAAGGTATCGTTGTGTATCCTACCAAGCAGGGCGTAGCAGCAGAATTGGCTTCGCTTAAGCGATACAAGGATGATGTCAAAGAAGTAAGAGCAGGTATGGAATGTGGTCTGAGTATCAAGAACTATAATGACATCAAGGTTGGCGACATTATAGAGTCTTACGAGATAGTAGAGATTAAGAGAAAACTTGAGTAAAGATTCCTCTCTTCATTTCCAAAAAGACAAGACTGCCCTCAAGAGATTTCTCAACAAGCAAGTCAAGCGCATCAACAGGCCTGACTTCATCAATGATGATCCTCTATCTATACCTAAAGCTTATACGCAAAAGCAAGACATAGAAATCACTGCCTTTTGGACTTCTATGTTGGCTTGGGGCCAGCGTGTGACCATCATCAATAAGTCATTAGAGCTATTTTCTTTGATGGATAATGCCCCTCACGATTTTATAGTGAACCATACCGAGAAAGATCGTAAGCGGTTCTCAGAGTTTAAGCATCGGACCTTTCAGTATACGGACACCCTCTATTTTTTGGACTTCTTGCAGCGTTATTATAAGGAGCATGAGAGTCTAGAGGAAGCCTTTGTAGAGCATAAGGAGATGCGAAAAAATTTGTCTGCCTTCCACGAGCGCTTCTTTAATGCAGAACATGCCCCGCAACGTACCCGCAAGCATCTCGCGACCCCAGACCGTAAGTCTACTTGCAAGCGACTCAATATGTTTATGCGTTGGATGGTGCGATCAGATGCCACAGGCGTTGACTTTGGTATATGGAAGCAACTCACCCCAGCACAATTGATGATACCACTAGATGTACACGTCGAGCGAGTCTCTCGCGAGCTGGGATTACTTACCAGAAAGCAAAGGGACTGGACAGCAGTAGAAGAATTGACTAACAACCTACGACAACTAGATCCCAAAGATCCTGTCAAGTATGATTTTGCTTTATTTGGTTTGGGTGTTACAGGAGCACTCTAGTAAGAGTCTATATAGATCTTACTTTAATCTCACTGATTTTGCGGGCTGATGCCTGGTCTGCTATATGTACAAAGATTCTCAGACCTTCATTCTGATTGTTATACAGCTTAGTAATGATGTAGTCACTATCCTCTACTTCAGATGAGCCTTTATGATTCTGCTCTATACGTGTAGGTGCAAAAGCAGATAGAGTTCTTTTCATCTCTCTGAGTACAGCGTCTACGCCTTTGATACGTTGGCCATTATCTACTTTGAGACGGACATCAGAAGCCAGTAAGAGACCAATTTGATCAAAATCTTGATTCTTCAGTAATTCTGCCACGTCTTGCCCTGACAAGGTCGCTTGCCCCAAGAACAAAAAAGATAATATGATAAGTAGCCTCATAATTGTTTGACTTATACCTAGATAACGCAATCTCTACACCATAAGTTATGATTATACAACCTTGATAGAGATGCCGTAGCTAAGAGATGGCTCAAATAGCCGTATTTACTTGGCTTAGGGTTATTTTTGAAGATAAAATTTACAAGCGTAATTATATGTCAAAGAAAGCAATGTTGGTCATTCTAGATGGCTGGGGTCACAATTCTGACCCTAAGGTGAGTGCACTTACAGCTGCCCATACACCCTTTATGGATAGTCTCTATAAGACTTATCCACATGCAGAACTGGTTACTTTTGGTACTGAGGTCGGCTTACCAGAAGGGCAGATGGGTAATTCTGAAGTTGGTCACCTTAATATAGGTGCAGGAAGGGTTGTCTATCAAGAACTAGCTAGAATCAATAAGGCCGTTGCGGAGGGGACCTTAGCTCAACATCCCGTAGTCCAAGCAACAATCGACAAAGCCAAAGCAGAGGGCAAACCAATTCACTTGATGGGATTGGTATCCGATGGGGGGGTGCACTCACATATCTCCCACATTATCGCCTTGGCAAATTTATTTACTTCTCTGGGGATACAAGTGCACTTACATGCTTTTATGGATGGCAGAGATACTGGTCCGCAAAATGGAAAGGGGTACCTAGAGACTTTGCTATCGGGAGTCGATCTATCATTATGTTCTTTGGAGACCGTAATAGGACGTTATTATGCCATGGACCGGGATAACCGATGGGAGCGGATTGCTAAAGCTTATGATCTGCTGACCAAAGGTGTAGGCGAGGTGACTGATGATGTCTTGTCTGCTGTCCAGAGTTGTTACGATAAGGGTATCACCGATGAGTTTATGGAGCCGCTGAAGGTGGGAGACGCAGAGAGTGGTTTTATTGGAGATGGTGCTATTGTTTGTTTTGCCAACTTCAGAACCGATAGACCGAGACAACTTACAAGAGTATTGACGCAGGAGACGATAGAGGGGATGACTCCTCTGGACTTACATTTTGTTACGATGACTCGATATGACGATACTTTCAAAAACATCTCTGTTATCTATGAAAAAGAGGAAATCAAAAAGGGCCTAGGAGAAGTTGTGTCCACTGCAGGATTAAAGCAATTGCGTATAGCTGAGACAGAAAAGTATCCCCATGTCACCTTTTTCTTTTCAGGAGGTCAAGAGACACCATTACCTGGCGAGGAGCGCATTGTGGTCAACTCTCCTAAAGTAGCCACTTATGATCTCCAGCCTGAGATGAGTGCCTACAAGGTGACCTCTGAGGTTGTCGCTCATATCCAAGAATCTGACTCAGATTTAGTGATACTCAATTATGCCAATGCTGATATGGTCGGCCATACGGGTATTTTTGATGCAGCAGTGCAGGCTGCAGAGGTACTCGATGCTTGTGTAGAGGTGCTTATTGGCACTGCTTTGCAGCACGATTATCAGATTCTTATAATTGCGGATCATGGCAACTCAGACATTATGGTCAATGGCGATGGCTCTCCACATACTGCACATACAACCAATATGGTACCTGCTATCTTGGTACAGAATAAGGTGGTAGCGCAACTTAGTGATGGGAAGTTGGCAGATATAGCACCAACCTTATTAGCGTTGATGGGCCTTGAGCAACCTCAAGAAATGACCGGCAAAAGCTTATTGATGTAAATTCTGAATAATTGTGTTATACAAAATAATATATGGTTTTATGGGTAAGATTAAACTTTATTGGGACAAAATTAGATGAAGTAAAGAATATATATTATATTAGAATCAACAAAAATGATCTGTTATGAATATATTTCTCGGAATTTTAGCATTCTTCGCCCTTGCAACGATTGGAGTATACATACTGAATCGAAACGTAGAAGCTTAAACGCTGACACCTAGCAAGGTGGTAAGGCGGCAAAAAACTAAAAATCTAACCCATTGAAAAGCTCAGTATCGACTGGGCTTTTCTTTGTTAGAGTATTTCGGTAGAGGATATGCCCATATTATGTCATCCATTTTGCAATTAGTTGGTTGTCGGGTTTCTAGTCACGTTATTCAGGTTTTTATAGAATAATCAAAGGTCAGAAATTAGGTCAGGATGCTCGCAAATGCTAACTTACAGGCCTGATCAAATTTTTTTTCTTTTTCTGGGTAACCAAAAGATTACTTGGGAAATAAAGTGGATAAATGGCAAGTTTTTATTTACTTGCATTCATAACGAAATACACAAGGCTAGTTTAATTAGCCTGTAAGATAAATCGGCAGAGGAGGGTTTAGTTCGAATTTTTTAACCAAGAAGGCGACTAGCCCTCCGTTTTTTTTGCCCCTATCCAAGTCACTTTTCGTTTCTTCCCAAGTGTTACAAGATAATAGACAGCTTATCCCCATTTTCGTGTTCTATGGAGTCTAGATATACCGATATCATCGCTGCAATCGAGCACGAAAGAGCTGCAGAAGAAGCACATTACAAAGCCCTAGCAGCCAATAAGAGCATCCCTGAGCGCATAGAATCTGGTATTCTATGGTATCCACTCAGCCCTCTAAGTCAAGTGTACACAGTAGGCGAGCAGATAGAAATGACCTTTGAGCGGACTAAGCATCTCGATAAGTCCCATAAACTGAGATCAGGTATGGGTTGTCATCTTTTCAAAATGGATGGCAACCAGAAGGTAATAGAGCTAAGGGCCACAATCTCTTATGTCAGAAAACATAAGATATCTATTATCCTTAGCCAAGCTATCCTCTCCAAGAACGATCTACAAGAAGTGAAGGGCAATCTAGGCATAGAACTTATACATGATGAGAGGCCCTATAAGGTGATGCACAGTGCTATGGAAGAACTCCTCAAAAGCCGCCAGCCGCACCTATTGACATTGAGAGAAGGCATTGATCGTCTAGATCCCTTAGCTCAGACCCGACGCAGAGATTTCGAGATTACACCAGACCATCTTAATCATAGTCAAGTAGCGGCACTCAATGGCTGTATCGATGCAGAAAATATCGCCATCATCCACGGCCCCCCAGGCACAGGTAAGACCACAACTCTAGTATCAATAGTAAAGTCTCTGCTCAAGACTGAAAAGTCCGTATTGGTCTGTGCACCCAGTAATAATGCTGTTGATCTATTGGCCAAGCATCTTAGTCACTCTGGATTATCGACCCTTAGAGTTGGCAATGTCACACGTATAGCTGATGAGCTGACTCACTTAACCTTAGCAGAAAAAGCTCGCGAGCATCCAGAATGGCAACATATCAAAAAGGTCAGAATAGAAGCTGACCATATAAGGAAACAAGCTTCTAGATTCAAAAGAAAATTTAGCGCAGCCGATAGAAATGAGCGCCGGCACAACTACAAAGAAGCCAAAGACTTGATGAAGTGGGCTAAAGATCTCGAACGAAAACTAACAGAGACCCTCATTAGAGAAGCACAGGTTGTATGCACTACCTTAATAGGTGTTAGTCATAAATCTATCTCCGATTTTAGATTCAAAACCTTGGTCATAGATGAAGCTTCTCAAGCCTTGGAACCAGAATGCTGGAACGCCATACTTAAGGCAGAACGTGTCATTCTTGCTGGTGATCATCTTCAACTTGCGCCTACTGTAAAATCTAAAAAAGCAGAAGCACTTGGCTTAACAGAGACTTTGCTGACGCGATTGACAGACAAGATTCACCACACTTATTTGCTCAATGTGCAGTATCGGATGCACGAGAAAATCCTGTCTTTCTCTAACAAGAGATTTTATGAAAATCGATTGAGCTCTGATGCTACTAATAGTCAGCGATGTCTAGAAGGCGATGAGGCACCATTGGTATTTATCGACACTAGTGGTTGTGGATTTGATGAATCCTTTAATCCCAAGACCTTGAGTAGAAAGAATGAAGGCGAGTACTTTATTCTCCGAGAACATTTTTTGCAAAACAAGGATAAGTATGAGGGAGCATCCTTAGGGATCATCAGTCCTTATTCTGAGCAGGTCAAGTATCTCAGAGCGAGCATAGAGGAAGATACCTTGTATGCGACTTATGATACTATCGTTAATAGTATCGATGGATTTCAGGGTCAAGAAAAAGATGTCATCTATATCAGCCTTGTAAGATCTAATATGAATGGAGAAATAGGTTTTCTTGCCGATGAACGCCGTCTCAATGTGGCTATGACTAGAGCCAAAAAGAAATTGGTCATCATCGGAGATATGAGCACTTTATCAAAGAGTGAACTGTTTACGGCACTGGCTGATCACATCGAAGCCGTAGGTGTTTATCAATCTGCTTGGGAATATATGGGTGAGTCTTTTCAGTTTCCATCATAATCGGTCGTACTGCACTGATCGCTAAAGCTATAATCGCCTACCTCCAAGAATCGAAAATAAAATCATAGGTAAAGAACACCATCACCGCAAAAAAATTGGTCGTCACAGTAGGTTCTCCTCGTTGCTCGAACAGACTATTCTGATCGATGTTGGAAAAATTTGCTAACTGCTGACCGCCATTGTTTTCCCCATAACCTATGTCGACTCCGAGAGAAAAATTATTTTTTCCGCGCATAAATAAGCCTCCTCCTGATACGTGGTAGACGTTCCCTATTGTGCCTAGATATTCTGGGAGATCATTTATGGCGATTCTATTGGAAGGATCTAAGTCTGTTCTAAAACCACAAATAATAGTGAACTTTTCGGAGACAATCTGCTCAGCTCCAATAGCAAAATTGAAGACACTATTGTTTCCTTCTATAATCTCTACCTCTGTCGGTACCCCTTCATTAATCTGACTGTCAAAGGGGTCGTCTATATCCTGTAGACTTGTGTATCTAGGAATCTGAGAAAAATATTCTGCTGAGATAGAGTAGGTGCCAGATTCTGTTAACAGATCGATGCCAAACCCATAAGAGGCTGGAGATTTTCTTTTCACAGGTACACTCTCAGATCTATTTGATACAGTTTGATTGGTTCCTGCAAGCACATTTATCCGCTGGTCTTCTAGTGCATAATCCCCAGTACGTCTGATCGCACCATATTCTGGAGAAGTATAGGTCAGCCCCAGACGTATCGCTGCAGTTCTATAGGCCAAGCCCAATTTGCTTATGAATCCAGAAAAAGTACTCAGGCCATAATTGAACTCCGATCGCCACGACTGGATGATTTCATTTGGATCAAAAGAAGAAATTATTTCCCGCTCAAAATCAAATCTAGTGTCTTGACTGTGGAAAGTACTGAAATGGGAAAGACCTATGCCCAGACCTTCAGTAATATTATAGGCTATACTTAAACCAACCCAACGCTCTGAGAGTTTTCTTTCAAAATCTAGGTCTCCACGGAACAGTAAGGTCTGCGCCTCATTGATAGGGGCAACTACCCTCTCTGTATAAGAAATGTCGGATCTATAACGCTGAAAGGTGCTCACACCTAAGGTTATCTTTTTTTCTTTTTTGGGCTTAAATGTGACACCAACAAAACCGGAACCGTTATCAAATCTTCTGCTGAGTATCTCATTGTTTTCTCCTAGGAGGTTTTTGGTTTTGAGTTGGGAGTAGTTGGGGGATATAAAACTCAACTCGAACCCCTGAGCCGCCATCCCAGTAGCTCCAGGATTATAGAAGAGTGCCGTCTCACCTTGTGTACTCGCTAAGACAGCGCCATTAAGTAGTAGTCCTTGTGCACCATACTGATGGGTCCAGTAATGGGCATCTACTTGGCTGAGCAAGTTGTGTGTACATAGAAATAAAAAAACTAAGAAATTGCCTACGCGTCCCATACGACTAAATTAGCCTTTTGTGGAGTCAGTTGTTTTGTTGGAGAAAGTTTTTCTGAGGTTAACGATAATAAAATGGCTGGTCGTTATCGGCGTATTTCCGTACCCTTTTTGATACCAATATTGGAGATTAATACCAAGCCCTTTACGTAGGGCTCTGTCGTAACCTAACTCATATCGAGCACCAGCTAAGCTAGAGGGATTTGTCAATCTGTAGAAAGGATCCAGCATCGCAAACAACTTCGTATGGCTCTTAAGACCAAAAACCAACTTGGGTTGATATCTCAAAAAATCTGGATCTATACGATCATTGATATTGTTGGCAAAGTGATACCTGAGCAGGTGCTGCAGCGTCCATTGAGGACTTAAGGTTTGCTTGGCCTTAAGGTCTAAGAAAATGAACTCTCTATCTGGTGTATCTGGAATAAAAAAATGTCTATTGAGCAGCGAGGCAGAGAAGACCTTATTAAGCTTATAACCTACGCTAAAGTCGATAGAGGTATTGTTGTAAGCACCCAAGTTGTCACGATGTCGCATTATAGGTCTCAGAGACAATGACCACTGCTCAGTTATGTTATAGTTGAGTTGTATAGTAGTCCAAGAGGAGAGATCATCTTGCGCAACAGTGTCCTTGGGTGTCCCATAACCTAAGACGACTAGAATAAAAACAAACCGTAGATACACGCTTTTCGTGCCTTACTTGAAAGCATTGAGACCTGTCACCTCCATACCTGTTATCAACAAGTGTATGTCGTGAGTGCCTTCGTAGGTTAAGACCGTTTCGAGATTCATCATATGTCTCATTATAGGATACTCGCTGGTGATCCCCATACCACCATGTATCTGTCTTGCTTCTCTAGCGATGACCAGAGCCATATTGACATTGTTTCTCTTGGCCATAGAAATTTGGGCTGGAGAGGCCTTCCCTTCGTTGGCCATTTTACCTAGTTTCCAAGCGAGGAGCTGTGCCTTAGTAATCTCTGTTATCATCTCGGCCAACTTCTTTTGAGTCAGCTGAAACTGCGCAAGTGGCTTGTCAAACTGAATTCTTTCCATACTGTATCGGAGAGCAGAATCGTAACACTCTAGGGCAGCGCCTATAGCACCCCAAGCGATTCCATATCTTGCTTTGCTGAGGCAAGAAAGGGGTCCCTTAAGCCCTGCTACCTCTGGAAGGATATTGGCTTTAGGTACTCTACAATCTTCAAATACCAGCTCACCAGTGATGCTCGCTCTAAGCGAAAGTTTGCCACTAATCTTAGGAGCAGAAAAGCCTGGCGCATCTTTTTCTACGATAACACCTCGGATTTTCCCTTGAGGATCTTTGGCCCAGACGACAGCCAGATCGGCGACTGGACTATTGGTGATCCACATCTTGGCTCCATTAAGGATGATATGATCGCCATCTTCTACATAACTGGTGACCATTCCACTAGGATTAGATCCGTGGTCAGGTTCTGTTAAGCCAAAGCAACCAATATATTCTCCAGACCCTAATTTGGGCAAGTATTTTCTTTTTTGTTCCTCAGAACCGAATCGATAGATAGGGTACATAACTAGCGATCCCTGTACAGAAGCCATACTTCTGATGCCAGAATCTCCGCGCTCCAGTTCTTGCATAATGATGCCGTAGGCGATCTCATCCATACCTCCACCGCCATACTCCATAGGGAGACTCGGTCCATAGGCCCCGATGTCAGCAAGACCTTTAAAGAGATGCTTAGGGCATTCTGCTCTTTCGGAATAATCCTCTATAATAGGCTTGACCTCTTTGCTGACCCAATCTCTGACAGCACTTCTAGCCAAGAGGTGGTCTTCAGATAGCAATTCATCTACGTTGTAGTGGTCGTGATACTGATAGCGGTCTACATATTGTGCCTTAGAGGCTGTGGTCCCATTCTGGTGCATTATTCCAAATTTTTTGTGTCGTAAAGGTATTACTACCTCATTGGAATTGCTGAATCGTTATTAAAAGATTTCAAGTAGTGTATTTTCGCCATCACATTTGATTATTTATAATATATGGCTGGGGCACAGATAAAGGCAGGTTGTTTTACAATACTTTTTTTTGGAGGTGTTCTGTGGTTTGTCTTAGGGAAGCCGGGCCTCTCTGAGATGAAGTCATTTATTCCAGAGTTACCTCTATCAACAGAAAAAGTGGCTAAGCCCAATACCACTAAGGGTACACGGTCCAATAAATCCAATACGGGCACATCCCCAGGCAAAGTTATAGATCAATATAAAGGGGTCAAAGTGTATTTTAATGGATCTGTAGGGCACGTCTCTGGTAGGAATAGAACGGCTGATGGCTATAATTTAGGGCTTAAATATCAGTGTGTCGAATTTTCTAAAAGATACTATTACGAGAGATTTGGTCATAAAATGCCTGACAGCTACGGCCATGCTAAAGATTTCTTTGATGCCCGTATCCCTGATGGAGCGATTAATAGAGCAAGAGGTATGCGACAATACAGGAATGGTGGACTTAGAAAGCCTCAGTCTGAAGATCTTATTGTTATAGGGCCGACACCAGAGAATAGTTATGGTCACCTAATGGTCGTTACTGAAGCGTCTGACAGCGAAATCTCCTTTATCCAGCAGAATCCAGGACCTCATAATCCCAGTCGAGGCACTTACAGATTGATACAGCGTGATGGTGGCTGGTATATAGATGGTCGAGGAATATTGGGTTGGTTAAGAATGCCCTAATTCCTCCCGATATTGATTTGTCCTCGGTTTCTTATAATTTCGGTTCTTGATGGATAGCTATTTAATATTTAAAAGTCTACATTTAGTAAGTATGGTCGCCTGGTTTGCGGGCATCTTCTATCTCGTCCGATTGTTTGTCTATCACGTAGAAGCAGACGAAAGGCCTCTTGAAGAGGCTCAAGTTCTAAAGGCACAGTACGCCATTATGGAAGAGCGACTCTTCAAGATTATCGTCAGACCGGCGATGCTGTTAACCTGGGTCTTTGGTATCTTGCTGATACAATCTAGAGGTCTAGAATGGCTTAAGATTAGTCCTTGGTTACATGTCAAGTTATTGCTTGTGTTTTTATTGTCTGGCTACAGTGATTATCTGGGCCGTATCGCGAAGCAACTCCGTGTGGAGAAAAAGGTCATGACTTCTTATCAATTTAGATTGTTCAATGAAGTGCCGACGCTTTTTTTGCTAGCGATAATATTATTGGCAGTGTATAAGAATTTAGCGAATTTTGGCTGGACCTTCTTGATACTTGTCGGGTTTGCTGTCCTCTTGTTTATTGGGACAAGGTGGTACCGAAAGATAAGAATGGCCAAAAAGTAAAAATTATGATAAAAAAATTACTGAAGATTCTCATTATTATATTGGTGTTGATCGCTATTGCGGCTATTGCGTTGATGTTCTTTTCTCCAAAGAAATTGGTGTTTGAAGAATCGATAACTGTCGATGCACCTTCTATGACGGTCTTCAATATGGTCAATGATTTCAAGCAATGGGAGGCGTGGTCTCCTTGGAAAGATATGGATCCAGAAGCCATCAATACCTACACTGACAAATCTGCTGGAGTCGGCGCCAAGTGGTCGTGGGTCGGGAATGATCAAGTGGGGGAGGGCTCACAGACGATAACGACTTCTGAGTCTGGAAAGTTGATTAAAACAGTCTTGACATTTAGTGGATGGGATGGAGAATCTGGGACTGAATGGAATTTTACACCAGAGGGAGATAAGACTAAAGTGAGTTGGGGATTTGATGGTGCAGAGACACCTTTTGTGTTTAGACCCTTCAATCTATTGATGAAGTCAGGACTCAAAAAAACATATGTCAATGGACTGAACAAGATAAAAGACCTTGCAGAAGACAGAGCCAAGAATAGAAAGTATATCGGCTACGTCGTCAATGAAGTCTATCAAGGCACAACCAATTATGTTATGAATCGACAGGTTGTCAAAGTGCAAGACATCAATAATTTCTTTACGACCAACGTCGGGGCACTCCTTCAGAAAGCTCAAGGTGTAGAGATGGAAATGACAGGGAAGCCAAGCGCATTATTTTATAGTTGGGATGAGACCAATGGCACTACAGATATGGCAGCGGCTATACCCGTGGCAGCACCAGTGGCTATCCCAGGAGCGATTACGCAAACCCTCAGCGATGGCAAGGCGGTGCAAGTAGATTATTATGGCGACCCTGATAAGTCTGAAGTGGCGCATCAAGCCATAGAGTATTATATGAATGATAAAGGTCTCCTTGTAAATTATCCTATAGTACAAGAAACGGTTACCGATCCACTCGAAGAAAAAGACATGAGCAAGTGGTTGACTAAGATTACTTACTATGTAACCAACAGCACTCAATAATCGTTACCCTTCCGTGAATATACTTCTCCATATATGGGTAGCATTAATTGTAGCGGGTAGTGCCGTACACGATTTTCATCTGAGCAAGACGGACGTCCGATACAGTACTAAGGATAGAGCGCTACAGGTGACGCTGCACACCTTCATTGACGATACACAGCTTGCCTTAGAAGCTAGAGACTCACTCGAGTATAAGTTGATGGAAAATGCTGAGCATATATTAGCAGATTCTATTTTAGGTGCTTACTTAAAAGACAATTTTCTGATCAAAGTAGATGGGAGTCCTATAGAGTTTGAGTATCTCGGCAAGGAAGCTAGCGAAGATATAGAAGGGCTTTACGCCTATCTGGAAGTGCCCAACTTAGCCTTGCCCTCAGAAATAGAAATCACAAACAAAATACTGATGGAACAGTTTGATGATCAGAAAAACATCATCAAAGTGATGCTTGATAATGACAACAAAGCTTTCCATCTTCTTTCTGTAGATGACTACACCAAAACGATTCAGTTTTGATGAAGTTTCTCATCATCGGGCCTATTCGTGCCTATCAGAAAGTGATCTCCCCCTTGCTGGGGCCTAATTGTCGGTATCAACCCACGTGTTCACATTATATGATAGAGGCCGTGCAAGAGTGGGGTGTGATTAGGGGTACTTGGCTGGGTCTTAAGCGTATATTTAGATGTCATCCTTGGGGTGGAATGGGAGAAGACCCTGTACCTAAGAAGGAGCACTCAGCGAGATAACTCGATCGATAATTCCAGAAGCATAAATTATAAATGGGGTAACGCATTAGTTAGAACTATTACTCAAGAGAATGTGTTTTCTTACACTGGTACTACTCTATAATCTCTTACTTTTGCGCTAAAATTAAATTATGCTTCAGCGTCCACGTAGAAATAGGAAATCAGCCTCCATCAGAAAGATGATTCAAGAAAATAGGGTGACGGCGGATGATCTTATTATGCCTTTGTTTCTAGTGGATGGTAAAGGTGTAGAGCAAAAGATTCCTTCCTTGCCAGTAGCTTACAGGAGGTCCCTAGATAAGATGCTCAAGGAAATTGCAGCTTGTGTCAAGCTCGGGTTGCATAGCTTTATCTTATTTCCGAAGATACCGAAGAAGCACAAAGATAAGACGGGGACGTATAGCTACGACCCTGATAACTTTTATCTAAAAGCTGCTCAGAAAATAAAAAATAAATTTCCTCAGATCACTTTGATAAGTGATGTAGCTCTAGATCCTTATAGTATCGATGGTCACGATGGTATTGTCGAGGACGGCCGCATAGTCAATGATACTTCAGTCGGTGTACTGGCGCGGGTGGCCATAGCACAGGCGGAGGCAGGCTTTGATGTTATAGGTCCATCAGATATGATGGATGGTAGAGTAGAGGCCATTAGAGAGGCACTCGATGAAGCAGAGTATACAGAGGTCTCCATTATGAGTTATACAGCCAAGTATGCAAGTGGCTTCTATGGACCCTTTAGAGATGCCTTAGATTCTGCACCAGTCAGTGACCCCAGCATACCGAAGGATAAGAAGACTTACCAAATGGATCCTGCCAATAGCCGCGAGGCACTCATAGAGGCAGAGCTCGACGAAATGGAAGGTGCTGATTTTATGATGGTCAAGCCGGCCGTTCATTATCTTGATGTCATCAGACAGCTCAAAGACAATACGTCCTTGCCTATAGCAGCTTATCATGTCAGTGGGGAGTGTGCGATGTTGATAGCCGCCTGTAAAAATGGATGGCTAGATTATGAGACAGTTATGCCTGAGACGTTATTGTCTATTAAGCGGGCAGGTGCTGATTTGATCTTGACTTATTTTGCTAAGGAGTTTTTAATGATCCAAAAGAAAAAGAAGTAAACTACACGTATACAATTTGCCCTAGCTGATTTTAAAAACAGCTGTCTTTACTCTTTTACTAGTGCTCCCATCGGTTTCCAAGTTTTCTAAGATAAGGGCTTGTGTTTTTTGGTCAGCGAAGACAGTTTTTAGGTCATTGATTGGGCCAAGAGGTACACTGAATTTGTTGGCTTGAGAGATAATGTCTTTTGCAGACATCGAGTCTGCACTGGCTTGTAGAAGTGTGAGTAGAGCTATTCTATTTGTCACTCTCTGTGTGTTGTCCCTAAAGCGACTATCATCAAGCACTTCAGGGCAGCCAAGAATTTTACATAGATTTTCAAATTGCTTTTGATTGCCTATGGCTAAGAGTAATGGTATACCTTCTTGGGTAGTGATGATCTCTCCATAGGGCGCAATGTTAGGATGTAGAGAGCCTTTACGTTGAGGGTTGTGGTTGAGGTTGATCCAGTTGCTCGCTTGGTTGGCTAGGGAGGCGACGGCAGCATCATAAAGAGAAACTGAGACCTTGGCGCCTATCTTGTTTTTTAGCTTTTGTATCAAGGCGACTAAGATGCCTTCCTTGAGATGGTGGGCAGCAATAATGTCCATAAGAGCGACAGGCATTTTTATAGGTGGGCCATCTTTGCTGCCATTCATATGCATCCACCCTGTCTCTGCTTGTATCAGCGCATCGAAGCCAGGTCGCTCGTCTTCTTCTCCATAGGCGGTTATCAGTCCAAAGATGAGAGTAGGATTTATTACTTTGAGACTCCCATAATCAAAGCCCAATTTTTTTGCTGGGGCAGGTCTAAAGTTGGATATAACAATATCTGCTGTTGCTATGAGGTGGTATACTTCTTTTTTGTCTTGAGGGTCTTTGAGGTTCTTGAATAGAGATTGTTTGTTCCAGTTGATAGAATGATAATAGGCTGAGATATTTTTGTCTTTGTCTTCGGTGGGTAATTTCCAAGTCCTTGTCACATCGCCACCAGTTATGAGGTTTTCTACTTTGATGACTTCTGCACCTAACTCAGCAAAAAACATCCCCACAGCTGGGCCCGCTAGTACGGATGAAAGTTCTATTACTTTTAAGTTGCTAAATACTGCTCTACTCATAGAATTATTTTTTATTGTGCATTGAGTTTAGACGCTTACTTTGTTGTTGTCTAACACGAATTCATTCCAAACTGATTTAAGCCGCTCTATTTTTTTAGATTCCTCTGCCTCAGATAGTATCAACTGATGCAAATACTGAGGGCCCTGATGGCGATGAAGGTAGACTTGAAACTGCTTTAGTTTTTTGTTGCCCAGCTCGGCCTCTATCTCTAAGGGCGCTGCGTCGTGTCCATATCGGAGATACTGATAAGCAAACACAAAGAGATAGATGATCAGAAATTTGTAACGTGTCGCGTGATTAAGGTGACCGGCTTCGTGTGCTGCCATACGCAACCAACTATTGAGGTCATTGGCATAAGCGCGCCCATCGAACAACTCTTGGTCTGTAGAGAAAAAATTTTCTGTAAAGGTGATGCTATGCCAACTGTCACTACCTAAGGTGATGGCGCCTCCTCCTTTATGTGCGGCATAGAAAGGGATATATCGCCTTAGCGTCCGGGGTAATATTTTAGTTTGAGCTAGGATATCTTTGGGTACATCAGCAACTAGATGTAATAGCTCTACCATAAGCGGACTGAAGTGGTATCCTTTTTTATTTGGATGGCTAACCAATAGAAACTGCTCCAACAAAGTGCTTTCCATCAGGCACTAAAAAGTTCCGAGGTAATCTGATCGGCGAGATACTTCCCCTCTTGTGTCAGCGTAATCGTATCGGCATTGCGCTGCAGTAGCCCTTTCTCTATTGGTGATTCTATTTCTGCAAGAAAGTGCTCTACATATGCCGTATGATTTTTTCTTAAGTCTTCGACTCGGCAACCCCACTGTGTACGGAGTTGTGTGAGGATGTATTCGTTATAGAGGTCACGAGGACTGAGCGTTTCTTTTTCTGAAGGAAGGACACCTAGGCTGAGCTCTTTTATGTATTTGCTATTATTGGCTTGATTCCACTGTCGACTCTGACCATCAAAGGAATGCGCTGAGGGACCGATACCCAGATAGGGGACTTGCTTCCAGTAATTAGTGTTGTGATTAGAGTAAAGCTGGTTCTTGGCGTAATTAGAAATTTCGTACTGCTCATAACCTTGCCTATAGAGTTCTTTCATTGTTATCGCAAACTGTTCAGCATTGCTTTCTTCATTGGGTAGTTGGCCGGTCTGTGTTTTGACTTGGTGAGCGAGAGCTGTTTTTTCTTCTATAGTAAGACCATAGCAAGAGATGTGGGGCACATCTAGTTGGGCGACCAACTCTAGATTTTTTGCCCAGCTCTGCTCTGTCGATGTGGGACAACCAAAGATCAGATCTATCGATAGATTGTCAAAGCCTAGCGCTTTTGCCTCTTCTACACTAGATCTTGCCTGGATAGCGTTGTGGGAGCGATTCATCCAAGTGAGATCTATATCATGAAAGGACTGTATGCCGATACTGAGTCTATTGATGCCACCCGCCTTAAGTTCTTTTAGTTTTTCTATGGTGAGATCATCAGGATTGGCCTCTAAGGTAATCTCTGCTGTAGGAGCAACAGGATAGTGCTTATGGATTGTCTCCATAAGTACGTTAAGTTCATTTTTGTCTAGTAAGGATGGGGTGCCACCTCCTAGATAGATTGTCTCTATAATGTCCTCTCCTAGGTAGTCTTTCCTTAGCACCAGCTCTTGTGTGAGCGCAGTTACGAGATCTGCCTTGTACTTGAGGGAAGTAGAGAAGTGGAAATTGCAATAGTGGCAGGCCTGACGACAAAAAGGAATATGTATATAAATACCTGCCATTCACGTTTATATTTGAAGCAGTAAAGTTATCTTATTTGTGGTATAGACAGATATATCTTATTCTAGGTTTTTGGTTAAGTGCTTTTGCAGTGGGCAGTGCACAAATAGATACGATCGCTATCCACTTAAGTAATGTAGCAGATGCCCCTGTCTTAGAAGATACTATAGTTGTCCAGGAGCGCTCCTCTGTCCTCCCTTATTTTGAAGGACTTGTGACGGGACTTATCGCCAGGGATCATCTTGAGGCCAGTCTGGATTCCTTACTTGTCAACGAGAAGGGCGCTTATGTAACTGCGTTGGTTCATATCGGACCTCAGTATAGTGTAGAAGCGCTAGAGCTAGATAGCCTGAGCGAAAGTCTTTTGGATAAGTTGAAAGTTAACAAGCCTAAGTCTGCGAGAGATTTTCTTTCGATGCGAGGCGCTATTAAGGATTATTATGGCAACAACGGCTATCCTTTTGCTAGAGTTAAGTTAGATGACATCAGCCTCACGAGTGGGCGGATAAAGGGTGGCTTGTCTATAGACCTTGGACAACAGGTCATTATGGATAGTCTTGTCATCAAGGGCGATCTGAAATTGAGGAGGAGTTATCTGAGGAACTATCTGCAGATTTTTAAAGGAGAAGTCTATGATCATTCTAAGATGCGTACAGTAAGACGGAAGTTAGATCAACTCAACTTTGTAACTGTAGTCAAGGATCCTGAGTTGAGTTTCATTACCAATTATGCTACGCTAGACCTCTATGTAGATACTAAAAATGCGAGTCGTTTTGATCTTATTTTTGGGGTAATTCCCACCAACGCTATCAGCAATCGACAGCTTTTCTTATCGCTAGACTTTACGGCAGAGTTGCTCAATAAGTTGGGCTATGGCGAGTATTTTCTATTTGATTTTGAAAGATTGCGTCCAGAGCAACAGAAGTTAGACCTAAGATTTAATTATCCTTACTTACTTGATACCCCATTTGCGATAGATACGCGATTCAGTATATTTAGAAATGCACTTAATTATCAGACGGTCTTAGCGGATATGGGCTTACAGTATTTTATCAATAATAGTGACAAGATCAAAGTCTCATATTATGCAGAGACGTCAAGGGTTGTGGAGTTGGATACATCAACCATCCTCAGTGGAAATATTCCTGAAGATTTAAGTATCAGGCAGGTGGGTTTGGCTGTAGAATTGGATATGTCTAGATTGGATTATAAGTTTAATCCACGTCAGGGTTTTGCGCTTAACTTCCAGACGATAGTCGGTCGGCGGCAGGTATTACAAGATGCCTCATTGACAGAATTTATAGATCGTAGTGACGCCTTTGCGACAGCTTTTAATAGCTTAGAAAAAAGGACACCTCGATATGAGTTTAAGTTTTTGGGCTCTTATTTCATACCCTTAGCACAGCGAGGAGCTCTAGGGTTGATCGTTAATGCAGGGCACAAGCAATCTTCGGCACAGCTCTTGAGAAATGAGTTGTTTCAGATCGGTGGGAATAAATTGCTTAGAGGCTTTGATGATGCTTCGGTCTTTACATCTACCTATACCATCGCCTCTTTGGAATATCGCTTGGCGCTGGGTAAGAATTCTTACTTTCAGTTGCCCTTTGTGGATGTAGGCTTTGTAGATATTGACGACGAGTGGACTTTTGTATCCGGTGTTGGCGGCGGTATGGTCCTCGAGACAAAAGTGGGTTTATTTAATTTTTCTGTTGCCGTGGGTAAGCTGCCAGAAGAGACTTTTGACTTCAGTAGACCCAAGGCGCACTTTGGTTATATCTCGTTATTTTGAGATGGAGGTGTCGCCGCGCCAATGCATTTACTGATTACTCGATTCGATAATATATTGAAAACCCATCAATTAGAGCCTAGCTTTCTTCTAGTTACATAATAGTGTATGCAGCCCTTTTCAGAGGCTAAATCATTTTTTTCGTCTAATTTCTATATATAGTTTGTGTCTAAATGGACCTATTTATTCGTCATCTACATAAATATTTCTTCTTCATTGGTGTACGATTTAAATTCAATTGGATTGTTGCTTGGATCAAATAAAAACATTGTCAATTGCTCCCCAGTTAATCCTTGATACCTTGTCTGAGCTTTGATGATAAATTTTGCATTGGCTTCTTCTAAGGTGGTTTTTATTTCGAGGAATTCAGCCTTTTCTAAAATGCATCCAAAGTGCGGGATAGGCACATTAACGGAATCTACTTTACCGCAATAATCCAAGTCGCCAAGCGCATCGCTTACGTGAGCCGATAATTGATTTCCGAAAAAATCAAAATCAATCCATGTGTCGGTAGATCTACCTTCCTTGCACCCCAGTAGTTCCACATAAAATTTTCGGGTGGATTCTATATCTCTAACCTTAAATGCAAAATGAAATCTTCTCATTAATTTTTATTTGTGATTTTTAAAAAAGTATTAATTGAATTTTAAAATTCTTACGCTTGGATATCCCTCGATAGAGAATAGGTATAGCCCATTGTTAAAATCACTCAGGTCAATATTGATAGATTCAAGATTAGAGCAATCAACTGTCTTCAAAATCTTACCGTGCATATCTAGTACATTTAGAGAATTACGCTGCTGTTTTTCTATACCAGTTACCGTAAATTGATTGTTGGTTGGATTGGGACTTATGGTCAGTTTCTTTTCTTCTGCAAGGTCTTCTGCACTCGTTGCTTGAGAGTAAAAGGCCCCAAAAAATTCTAGTCGATTAGGAATATTTTCTAATAGCCATTCCTCAATATCACTAGAAAGTCTTCCCGGATAAGTTAAGTAGACATAGGCAAACAGAGCAGACTCTGCTATGTCTTCTACAAACGGATTGTCTTGCGCATATACCGTTACAAATGTGGGATCAGCTGCTTGTGCACTTGTCCAATCAGGATGATCTTGATACATAAACTGATAAGATGCATGGACTGATTCATGAAATACGGTTTCTTCTAGATCATTGGTGCTAATGCGCTGATCCATATTTTCGGAATAGAGTATAAAAAATTGGCCCTCAATTTCTGCAAATGCGCCCCTATTGCCATTGTGTATGACGACATGATCCATCATATTTCTCTGAAAGACGGGCAGCTTTCCTAACCTTGGCCCCAACTTAGCGGCGTATTCTTGTGCAGCAGCTTGGTCACCAAAAGAGCTGTGACACCAGATCTCTAGCCTCTCACCATCAGAGAAGATGGCCTCAAAAACATAAGTACCTGTGTCAAATAGGCCTCCTCCATTCGGGTCTCCAGGCATTTCTTTAATCTCTCGACCCTTGAAGTTGAGGTCGGTATAAGTATCAGGATCATTATCTAGGATGAAATCTATATCATTAGATACTACTGAATTGGGAAATAAAGGATCTTGGCCGATTAGAGATATGCCGAATAGACTTGTCAGTACTATAAGTACCAATATTTTTATTTTGATCATGAGAGATATTAATTCCTGAATTCAAGCCACAAATGCAACTTCGGTTAGTGAATTAATTTTGTCTACTGGGGATATAAATCCAAGACGTTTTCTTGGTCTTAAATTTAATTTTCGTTCTGCTTTTCGAACATCTCTCCAGGTTATGTTTTCAAAGCTTGTTTTCTTTGGAAAATATTGTCTTAACAGTCCATTGTAATTTTCGTTTGCACCTCTTTGCCATGATGCGTATGGGTCAGCAAAATAGAAATCTATACCTAATTGCTCACTTACATATTTGTGCTCTGCAAATTCTTTTCCATTATCTGCTGTGATTGTCTTGCAAATATCTGCATAAGGCTTTAATACTTTTACTATCATCTCAGATACTTCTTTGGCATTTTTAGACTTTAATTTCCTGACTTTTGTATAGCCTGTTGTGAGTTCATTTATTGTTAGTAGGGCTCCTTTGTGATTAGCACCTATGACTAAATCCACCTCTAAATCTCCAACTCGCTCACCTTTTCCAACGATGTCAGGCCTTTCGCTAATGTTCTTTTGGTCCTTTATCTTACCTCGTTTGTCTTTGCTGCCTGTACGTTTTCGATACTTTTTGCTGCATCTGAGATTTTTGTACAATTTTCCGCCTGCTTTCTTATCTGCAATTATATACTGATATATACGTTCGTGACTTACCATTTCTACTCCTTGTCCAAAGTCAAAATTGCTTATCTGCTCAGGGCTCCATTGCTGCTTTAGCTTTTTATCAACCAACTTTTGAATCTTAGGTGTAAACTTTATTAGCTTGCTTTTAGTAAACATACGTTTGTTGTACTTCTTAGTTGCCAATTCACCTCTATATTCACCTGATCGTAAGTCTCTATTTCTTCTAATCTCTCTCGACAATACAGACTTGTCTTTGCCTATTGCTTTGGCTATTTCTTTTTGCTTATAGCCTTGTTTCAACATCACTTCTATTGTGTACCTTTGTTTATTGGTTATGTGTGCCATTATTTAACTTTTTAGACGGAGGCAAATATGGCAATGACCATTCAAAGGAGAGGGGACTTTGTCCTTTTTCTTTTGAAAAATTATTATTCATAATTGTCTCGCTAAACAGTTGCATTTATGATTTGAATCTAAGATTTTTAGAATGATTGTAATTTTTTAATATATCGTGAAGTGCTTCTATGACTGTATCTACATTATGCTTATTAAAGCAAAGAGGTGGCTTTGATTTCAATATATTGTCATACCGACCATCTGTGCTGATAAGGATATTCCTTTGTCTCATTTTGCTCTTGATATGTTTAGCCAATTGGGGATTTGGTTTCTTGGTATGTGGTTGTACCAACTCGACACCGATAAAAAGCCCCCTACCTCTCACATCTCCTACAGTATCATAGTGCTGCATAAGTTCTTGTAGCTTAGACATATAGTAGTGTCCCACCTTTTGAGCATTTTCTTGTAGTTGCTCTTCTTCTATGACATCGAGAACCGCCGATGCAATCGCACAGGAGACGGGATTTCCACCAAAAGAGCTAAAAAATTCTACCCCTTTTTCAAAAGACTGTGCTATTTCATCTGTACATATCACAGCACCCATAGGATGTCCGTTGGCTATAGGTTTGCCCATTATGACTATGTCAGGTACGACCTTAGAAGCCTCATAACCCCAGAAAAAATCCCCTAACCTTCCAAATCCTGTCTGGACTTCATCACTGATGCAGACACCTCCTTGTTGTCTAATGACAGGATATATTTCTTGCAAATAGCCTCCAGGTAAAGGCACTTGCCCTGCACATCCAATGATAGGCTCGGCTATGAAGGCGGCTATCGGGTGATGACTGGATTCTATTTTTGAGATAGCTTCCTTTGCATATAATTTTCCTGCTGTAAGTGGGTCTGTATATGGACCTTTATAAGTGTCTGGTATTTGAGTTTTTAGGATGTAATCTGCTTGGCCTTGTCCCTTTGGATTGCTGAATTTGTAATCACTTACTTCCATACTTGTATGGGTGTTGCCATGGTAGCCTAATTCCATTACCATTACTCTGCTATGAGCTGTATGTGCTTTGGCCATTCTAATAGCTAAGTCACTTGCCGCACTTCCAGAATTAACTAAGTAAACTTTATTTAATGAGGATGGAAATTTTGAGGCAAGTCGTTCAGCGTATTCGGCTAGTTGATCATACAAGTATCTCGTATTCGTGTTGAGTTTTGCCATTTGCCTTTGGCCAGCATCGACGACCACTGGATGAGCGTGGCCTACGTGTGGGATGTTATTGTAGGCATCTAAAAAGGTATTGCCTTGGACATCGTACATATATTGAAATGCGGACCTTGCCATATGTATCGGCTTGTCATAACTCAGAGAATATGTGGTGCTTATATGCTTGTGCCTCTTGGAGATAACATTATCCAAAGTAACTGAGGTCTTGGGAGCGAGTCCCACAGCTGACCTAAAGCTGTTTTCCGCGGCGATAGGATTAATAGATAACCATTTCTGTAACATCGACCAGGCTGGCTTTTCGCTTACTGAGGTGTAAGTGTTGTCAGCATCTATTGTTCTGGCATGTGCTGAGTTGCAGACACTGATACAGAGTCGTGCTGCAATTAGGTAATATAAGACAGAGAGCTCAATTTCTAATACGGGCATTTTTTCATTATAACCCTCTATGATAAATTGAGCCCAGTATAATGGGTCATCCTTGTCATAACAACCATAGGTTATGGCGATGGCCAATTCATTGATAAGAAAAGTGTAGGACATATCACCAAAATCAATGATACCCGTAACTTTTTCATTCTGAGTCAAGACATTCCATTCATTTGCATCATTGTGTATGATTTGCTTTCTCAGTTCTGGATGTCTGGGTCTTACTATCTCCTCATACTGCTTAAAAAAATAGCGAACGATGTTTCTGTTGTGAGGATTATTTATGTCCTCTATGTATTCCTTATTTAATTCAAGATACTGAATGTCCCATCTGCATTGCCTTGCTTTGTAAATAGGGTTTTGAAAATCTTGGAGACGGGTGTCCATTTCTCCTAAGAAGTGACCCAAAGAGCGAAATAATTTTTCACTCGGTTTGGCCTCTGCTAGAAACTCTCCTTCTATATACGATAGGACCCGTATAATTTTTGGATCTTCTTGAACCTTACATCTCTTGTAATCAGTATTGTCATTGAAAGAAATAGGCTCAGGATAACTCGTCGAATTGTATTGTTCTAAATGATAAAGAGCTGCATTCTCTGCACTGACGTGTTCTTTCGTTATAGATGAATCCTCATATGTCTTAAATATGTACTTTTTGCCATCAGACTCTAGGAGGTAGTTGGCATTTTCGTAACCATTGAGCTTATGAAGTTTTGTCACATTTTCAGAAAAGCAATCATTAAGAATTAAATCGAGTTCGGAAGCCATACTATAAATTTATTGGTAAATACTGGAAAGTGGAAACTGAATCGATGGTTAATCGCAATTATTTTCTATTAATTTGTCGTAATTTGTCAAAATAACAATTGATTATACGGTGGACAAGTTGGATGAAGCTATTCTAAAGGCACTTCTCAAAGATTCAAGACTTTCATTTGCAGAAATAGGAAGACAGATTAACTTGTCTCCAGCTGCGGTTAGGGATCGCGTACTTAAGATGGAAGATCTTAAGATTATAAAAAAGTATAGTGTAGAACTAAATCATAAGTTGCTGGGGCAAGACCTTGAGGTTATTATTCTGGTAAAGGTATTTCACGGAAAACTTAAACCATTCTTAAAACTGATCCCGAAGATCTCTGAAATCAAAAATGCATATCGAATTACTGGAAACAAAAATGTGCATCTAAGGCTTGTCTTAAGAAATCAAGCACACCTCCAAGATATTATTGAGACTTTAATGGTGTATGGAGACACAGAAACGATGCTGATACTTTCCAATATCTTGGATTAATATTTTTGGTTAGAACTCACATCAAACACAAATCAAATAAATCTGCAAGTGTAAAGCTGGTTCGTATTGGCGACTTAGAAATTAATCACCCTCTAGAACTTACCATCACTTATTGGAATAGGGGAGTGTAAAATGAAAAGTGGAGCCACTAGGCTGAACCGTAACCCAGATCTCACCAGCGTAATAGGTAATAATTTTTTTGCAAATGGCTAGGCCAATTCCGTTGCCAGAATTCTTGTCGGAAGAGGAGAATAGATCAAAGAGGGTAGGTATTATGTACTCAGGGATGCCTCCAGAATTATCCGATACTTTGATTTCATAAAACTCTTGATTGTGGATCGCGAAATCTATAGTGATAATGGAGTCGTTTCCTGTTTTGTTATGAACGATACTATTTTTTATTAAATTTTGAAACAAGGGTATCAGTAACGTTTGATGACCACTCACTGTTGGCAGTTCTTTTCTTATAACTATCTGAGCCTTAGACTTCTCTATCATTTCAAGTAAAAAGGTTTCAACGTTTTTTACGATGACATTGAGGTCGACTGGCATCTCTTCAGGAAGATTGGTGCCAAGTTTAGATAAGTTCAGTAAGTCATCTATCATCGAAGATAACTGGCTCACACTAGAGGTAATGAAATTTAAATACTGAATGCCTTTTTCATCAAAACTGCTATTTGATCTCTCTAGCAAAGTGGCAAATGAACTCGCTGTACGAATAGGAGCCTTCAGGTCATGTGCCGCAACTGCAGCAAAGTTTTCTAAATATTTGATAGATTCATTTTGGTTGAGGATGGCCTTATTCAGCTGTTTGTTTCTATCTGAAATGATGTGGTTAAATTTGGCTAGTTTTTTCTTATTGCTTGAGATGATGAATAGGATAGATGTTATCAGCACAATCAAGAAAAGAGCCCCGAATAGTATGCTATAAAGTTTATTTCTTTCTTTTTTTCTCTGCTCTATTTCTCTTCTCGTTTTTTGTTTGTAGGTATTGGCTTCCTCTAGTAGATTTGCGGCTAATCTTATATCGGCCTGCTTGTCGGAATCATTTGCGGTACTACTTTCATTATATTTGATCGAGTAGAGATAAGCATTCTCATAGTCTTTTTTCTCATAAAACAGCTGGGCTAATTTTTGGGCCAATTCTGGATCGGGCAAGTAAGTCTCCGAAGCCATAGCCATCCTGTAGTATTTTTCAGCTTCGTCGTAGTTCTTGTTTTTGATTAGGCAATCCGCTATGCCAACACAGCAATCGTGAATGCCTTTAGTGTCTTCTTTTTGTGTGGATATAGTCAGACCTTTCTTATAATAATAGATGGCAGAATCTTGTCTATTTGTCATAAGGTAAGCATTGCCAAGACTAGTGTACACATATCCAAGCTCAGTGATTTTAGCTTCCTCTTGCTGATTGATAACTTCGTAGCATAACTTAATACAGTCTTCGTAGTTTTCCGTAAGTGCATAGCTATCAAGTAAGCCATAGTAACTGTAATTCTTGATCTGGTCATACCCTTTCTCTATTGCTACACTGATATTGTGGGAAAATAGAGCAATGGCCTTTTTGTATTCTCCAATTTTGTTGTAAGCAACCCCAAGATCTATGCTGTATGATAGGTACTTGATATCAAGCGAGTCAGGAAATGATAGGCTGACTTCATAGCTTTTAAGGGCGGTGAGAAGGTTGCCTTTATTCATATTGTAATAGCCCCATAAATTATAATAGTAGGCCTTTGAAAGATCACTGTCGGAGTTAGCAAAGGCTTGCTTTGCCTTGTCGAGATATAAAGTAAATTGATCATTGTGTCCAGTGAGATAGGCTCTTTCTGCTATTTTGGTGTAGTATAATATTTTGTCTACGTTGTCATTTAGTTTATGAGGGTTTGCTTCAAGGAGGGAGTCAATAAAGTGGCTTTGCTTGACCTTAAATAAAGTGTAGATAGCTGTTGTGATCTTAGTCATTCCGCCCTCCTCGTCAAGCGAACAGGATTCCATTAGTTTTTCGGTGTATACTTTAGTAGAGTCTATATTTTTTTCGGAGGCATAAACTTGAAAGATCGAATAGAGAATAGAGCACCTTGAAGATTCTTCTATGGAGGGAGTCAGCTCTGATTTGAGACTATCTAAGTTGTTGGCCAGTGTCGTATTACTGTACAATAACACCAAAGCTGCTACGGTAAATAGGGACCGTAGAGTATTTCTTTTGCTTTTTGATTTAACTAGATTCATTTGGAATTAGTGAATTAGTTTTACTATTTATTTTGAGTAAGTCCTCTTATATGCTGTGTGTTTTCAAGGTCTTTTTGGTTATTGATTGGAATACTTGGGTTAACAGGTATCTGCCAAGAATGCTAACGTAGGAAACATTTTCCGCATACTTTGTTATTTATCATTCATCGCTAAGATTATGTTTGAAATATCTATTATTTCTTGCCCTTCTTAGTTTCAGGATTAAGTCAAATACTTTTACTTTTTGACCGTGTAGTATGGCTGACTCAAATGGTGATAAACTTATAAGGTACTCAGAGCCTTGAGTAGTTGAGTAGCTATAAGTTTTGTTCGACAAAATTAAGACTATGTGTTAGGAGTAAGCTTTTATGGCTTTAAGTTCGCTTACGAACTTTAGAAGTCTGGTAGACGGATAATCTACTTTGACAGTAACATTAGAATTATTATGTTTTACTTTCTTTTTCACTACGTTATAAAACTAATAATATTTGTTTTAAGATTCATTCCTAAAAGCAACCTTTTCCCTCTTTATAGGCAAAAATCTGATTTGATGACCTTCAATCATTTCCTTTAACGATTTAAATGAAGAAGGAGTAATCAAGTTAGTCTTTAAAAATGACAAGGTCAATATCAAGCTTAAGTATCGTACGTAACGAGTTGTAAATCAGTCGACTACAAAAGTCTTAAATGTAATTACAATATGGTTAAGTACCTAAAGTGACAGGTACAATGGGGTCTAATGGTTTATGTTTCTGTGCCTATATTATCAGGATATGTACCTCTATTGTCCTTCTTAGATTTTGGACTTCTAGCCGTATGCCCTCACCGCTTTATTATAAAATTAATCCCATCGTCAATCGGTAGTAAGACATTATCCACACGATCATCGGCATATACTTTCTGATTAAATAGGTCTAATCCTTGCCCTAGCTTGTCATTATCTGGGCTGGTGACCTTGCCCTTCCACAAGACATTATCTGCGAGAATGACACCACCCTTTCTGAGTCTCGGCAGGACCAGATCAAAGTAGGTACTATACTGACGCTTAGCTGCATCAATAAACACCAAATCCCAGATCTCATCTATAGTGGGAATCAGCTCTGCGGCGTCGCCTTTGAGTTGTATGATGGATTGGGGTCTTGTGCTCGACGCAAAGGCCTGACGAGAGTACGTGTCGTAGTCGTCGCTTTTTTCTAGGGTATATATTTTGCCAGGTTCTCGGAGTCCCTCCATAAGACAACGGGTGCCGTACCCGACAAATGTTCCTATCTCGAGTATACGCTTAGGTTGTAAGACCATTGCAAACATCCTAAGGAATTGTCCTAAGAAGGGTCCAGATATCATTTTAAGCTGACCTGTCGATGCTGTGGCCGTTTCTAGTAGTGCAAACTCAGGAGACAAGGATTTGGAGTATTGGCTGCAGTAGGCTTGAATAGCGGGGTCGGTGATAGATGGGAATGTAGACATAGAGGTTATAGATTTTATTTAGACTCTTGGGGTAGCTAGTTTTCGTAATCTTCTCCGTTTTATCAGTGGGTAGGAGAGTACGATCAGCAATATCAGGCCGATACCAATATAAAAGGTCATCCCGACTTCTTTGTGATCTTTGAGGATGAGCGCAGCGAGGAGTATCCCATAGACAGGTTCTAGATTGATGACGAGATTGGCTTCAAAGGCTGTGACCGTCTCCATCGCCTTAAGGGTAATGATAAAGGCAAAAGTAGTACAGGCGAGAGCAAGTATAAGCAGATAGACCAAGTCCATAGTCGTCGGCATCAGTGGGGAGTCTGGTCCTATTATAAAGGGAACGAAGAGGCTGAGAAATAAGAAGGCACTTGACATTTCTATAAATGTAATCTGATAGCTGGTGGCCTTGTTGACCATTTTCTTGTTTAAGGTGCCAAAGAGGGAGGCAAGAAAGGCTGATAGTATACCGATGAGTAGCCCTCTGACCATCGAGACGTCAAGATTATTAGCGATGAGCAACATAGCTGGGACAACTAGAATGCCTATGAGTAACTCTGATTTATCAAAGGCCTTGTCGGTCAGTATGGGTTCTATTATAGAGGTGAAGAGGGAGGTCAGCGCAAATGCAGCCAGCGCTACAGAAGCATTGGCATACTTGATGGCGCCATAGAAGGTCACCCAGTGAAAGGCTACGAGAATGCCTATGCCCACAAAGGCCAAGACCTCTTTGCGCTCCATCTCGAGTACGAACTTGCCAAATCTGACAAAGAAGAGTAGGCTTAGGCTGGTCAGTAAGACCCGCCACCACACGAGATTGAGAGCAGTCAAGGATATGAGGTCCCCCAAGATGGCAGTAAGCCCATATAAGAGGGTCGCTAGGTGTAATTGTCCATATGCTTTTAATTTGGGACTCAAGAGAAGATGTATATGTGGTACGTTTTATGCAGTTGGATTAGCAATTGATTTGCAAAAGGTAATTAATCTATCTAACAAAAATAGTTGTGCACAACAATAAGGCTTAATTGTCCTACCTTTGAGCACACCCAAATTCATTTTCTTATGAGCCTTAATGTTGGTGATACCGCACCGTCCTTTGTACTTAAAGACAGTGCTATGCAAGATGTAGATCTCACATCTTTTTCAGGAAAGAACGTCGTTTTACTGTTTTTCCCATTTGCTTTTACTGGAGTATGTACGACTGAGTTATGTCAGATGAGAGATGATATGGCCAAGTTTAACAATATGAATGCCGAAATATTGGCAATTTCGGTCGATTCTCCGTTTACATTGGCAAAATTTAAAGAAGAAAATAAATTAGAATTTCCCCTTCTTTCAGACTTCAATAAAGAAGTTTCTAAAGCTTATCATGCTCTATATGAGGAGTTTGTGGCAGGAATGAAAGGAGTTTCCAAGCGCGCAGCTTTCGTCGTAGACAAGACTGGCACAATTAAATATGTTGAGGTATTGGAAAATGCAGGGAATTTGCCCAATTTTGAAGCAATCGAAACAGCTTTAGCTGGTTTGAATTAACCACCCATTTTAATAGAATTTAGATGTCCAAAGAGCTTAATGACTTAATAGCTTCAGAACTCGAACAAGTTGCAGAAGTAGTAGAAGAGGTACCGACAAGCCTTCTTAACTCGCAATTAGTCGTCTACAATGATGATTTTAATACTTTCGACTGGGTAATACAGTGCTTTATGGAGGTGTGTAGCCACACTTTTGAGCAATCAGAGCAGCTGTCACTCATCGTACACTATAAAGGGAAAGCCATAGTCAAAACAGGAAAGATGGAAAAACTCAAGCCCATGAAAGATGCATTGGTGGAGAGAGGCCTATCTGCTGTCATAGACCAGATGGTGACTAGACGATAATATGGCGTACTTTCTACCTCCTGGGGTAGAATTCTTTCCACACCCACTTAAGGCAGATAACGATGGACTCCTCGCGATGGGGTCCTCAATAGACAAGGAAACCTTGTTGCTGGCGTATCAGTTCGGTATATTTCCTTGGTCCAATGAAGGTGAGCCGACATTCTGGTATTACACCCACCCGCGCTGTGTCTTGTACCCAGATCAGGTCAGGATAACCAAGAGTATGCGTCCATATCTTAATGGCAACAGATTCCGCTGGTCTATGGATACAGCCTTTGAGCAAGTCATCAGGAGCTGTAAGGAGATCAAGCGGGTCGGGCAGAATGGCACGTGGCTCTATGATGCACTGGAGTCCACTTTTGTAGATCTCCACCATCATGGAGTAGCCCATTCCGTAGAGGTGTGGGAGGGCGATGCACTCGTTGGCGGCTTATATGGTCTCGCTCTAGGGAAAATCTTTTTTGGAGAATCTATGTTTGCTAGAGTCAGCAATGCGTCTAAGTATGGCTTTATACAGTTGTGTAATTGGCTCACTACAGAAGGTTTTACAATGATAGATTGTCAGCAGCGTACGCAGCACATGCTCAGTATGGGTGCAGAGACCATCTCCAAGGAAGCCTTTATGGAGCGGCTGAGACTAAATGTGTTTGAGCCGTCTAAAGTAGGATCTTGGTCGATTTGACCTGAGCCCTATACTTCGTATCTTTAGGAAAATTCTAGATATGAGAATACTTATACTGGCTTTACTATCTCTGTCGCTGCTCTCGTGTGATAGTTCTTGTGTCGGTGTCGCTTGTACTGAGGAATTTAGAAGTATCGTTGTCACTATACAGAATACTGCTGGCCAACCCACAGTTCTCGATTTGTATACTGTAGAAGAACGTGGACAAATGTTGTGGCGTGACACTGGTCAGGAAGATGGCCGATACACTCTATTGACAGACGCCTTGCAAGAATCGTTTGAAAATCGAGAAGCCACGGTTACACTTTTTGGTTTTATAGATAATGAAGAGGTCTTGAGTCAAGACTATGTGATCGGAGCAGATTGTTGTCATATCTTTCTCGTTTCAGGACCTCTAGAAATAATAATCCCTTGATAGAATATAAAAGATACACGCTGGCAAATGGCTTGACCGTCATCTTGCATCCCGACGATAGTACCCCTCTGGTTACTGTCAATGTCCTCTATAAAGTCGGTTCCAGAAACGAAGAGGTGCAGCGTACGGGCTTTGCACATCTGTTTGAGCATTTGATGTTTGGCGGCTCTATTAATGTGCCAGATTTTGACACACCCATACAACAGGCGGGGGGAGACAATAATGCCTTTACCAATTCTGACCTGACCAACTTCTATAACGTGATGCCAGCAGAGAATATCGAGACAGCCTTGTGGTTGGAGTCGGATAGAATGTTGCAACTAGACTTCAACCAAAAGAGTCTAGACGTACAGAAAAAAGTTGTCGTAGAAGAATTTAAAGAAACGAGTATCAATCAACCTTATGGGGACTTATGGCATGAGTTGTCAGCACTCGCCTTTAGCAAGCACCCTTACAGGTGGCCGACTATAGGTCTGGTGCCCGAGCATATCTCAGATGCGGAACTATCCGAGGTCAAGGCTTTCTTTGACAGATATTATAAGCCAGGCAATGCAGTCCTTATTGTTGCTGGTAAATATGATGAGCATATTAGATCGCAAATAGATCACTGGTTTGGCAGTATCCCTGCTGGCGATGTCCATTTTAATCCCATAGAACTAGAGCCGCTGCAGGATGCATTCAGGCAAAAAATAGTGCGGCGCAAAGTGCCGGCTGATGCGCTCTACTTGGCTTTCCATATGCCTGACAGGAACCATAAAGACTTTATCGTGTACGATCTGCTATCTGATGTACTGAGCGGAGGTCGATCGGCGAGGCTCTACCAGAATCTGCTCAAAGGGACCGAGCTCTTCTCTAAGGTCAACGCTTATATCACTGGCACACTAGACCCAGGACTCTTTGTTGTAGAAAGTCATATGCTCGAGGGGGCAGATATGGACCAAGCGCTTGCCCTGATATGGGCTGAACTCAATTTGCTTGCGGAGGAATTGGTCAATGAAGAGGAACTACAAAAGGTCAAAAATAGCCTGATCAGCAGTGTCGCATTTTCTGAGGTCAGCATCACCAACAAGGCTATCAATCTGGCCTATTATGAGATGATGGGCGATCTTGAAAAGATCAATCATCAGGAGGAGGAAATAGAATCTGTAACAGCAGCCGATTTGCTGAGAGTGGCCAAGGAGATATTTACCAAAGAGAATTGTTCTGAGTTGAGATACCTGCGAGAAGAGACTTAGGGACGAGGCTTTTGACTCTGGTCTATGCCCCGACATCGCGCTATGCTTTAGGTTAATAAGGACGATAGAAATAGTATTTTTAGAAAAATTATCACAATGAAACAAATCTTTTTTACGCTAACATTGATGGCATCTGTGCTGTTTTGCTCTGCACAGGGACAAGTCAATTTTTTTGAAGGCACTTGGGAAGAGGCTTTTGCCAAGGCTGCAGAAGAGGACAAGCACGTCTTTGTAGATTCTTATACTGACTGGTGCTACTGGTGCAAGGTGATGGACAAAGAGACCTTTACCGATAAGGCCATCGCAGATTATCTCAATGAAGAGTTCGTTGCGATCAAAGTCAATATGGAAAAAGGATTTGGCACAAGTGTGGCGATGAAGTTTCGCGTGAGAGCTTTTCCTACTTTGTTGTTCTTCAATCCTCAAGGTCAGATCTTGGAGAAGAAACCGGGCTTCACAAAAGATAAGTCAAAATTTCTAGCGCATCTGCAAGAGATACGTGCGGATAAGAGACCACAAGTATTTTCGTTTGCTTCACAGAATTTTGATCTCGACTATCCTGAGTTTGTGGAAGGTAGTTTCGGTGTAGGCGGCAAGCGAGTAAGAACCAAGGCCGAGACAGTAGATGCGTGGTTGGATGAGACGGAAGACTTGTATAGTGAAGTAGCGTGGACGGCTCTGACCCAGTGCCCTACTGGAGAGAAGTACAAGCAGCACCTATTGGATAATGCGGATAAGTACATCGGCTTATATGGAACTCAAGAGTTTGATGGGTTTGTCTCTCAGATGGTCTACTCCAAGGTCTCTAAAGCTGGGAAAGAAGGTGACAAGAAAATGCTCGATGAGGCAATAGCCTTATTGACTAAGCACTACACTGACGAAGAGGATAAAGCGGGTATGATCGACAATTTTGAGATGAGCTATATGAAAGCCACCGAAGATTGGAAAGGGTATACGATGAAAGCGGACAAGCTCATCAGAGAAGGTACACTAGAGGAGAATGCGGGGTTAGCCAATTCTGTAGCCTGGACACTCTATGAAAAATGTGATGATCCTAAGTGCCTCAAGATGATGGAAGAGTGGATGAATAAAGTTGTGGAACTAGAACCCAATTATATGTTCTTAGATACCTACGCGGCCCTCCTCTACAAGAATGGAGATATGCCCAAGGCAAAGAAGTATGCAGAACAAGCCATAGTCGTCGGAAAGAAAGACGAGAGTGATGTCAAGGAGACGGAGACGCTACTCCAGAAGATAGAAGAAAGTATGGAAGACGGCCAGTAAGGGCTGCTAGATTAGAAATAGGATATAGAGAAAGGGTTGCCGTTGTGTAACCCTTTTTTTGTGCATACTATTGACTTAATCTACAAGATTGCTGAATTGCCATAATAAATATCTAGTCTCATAATTTCTCCAGAACTTGTTTTGTCGCCTGCGGCTTAAGCGGCTATGCGCGACAGTTATAACACTGTGAGCGGTCTCGCTCATTTGTATACCATGCACTCTAATGGGAATAGATATAGACATAGTGCTATAACGCGATGTACTCCCTATAATCGGCAGCATAGCTTAAGGGAGGCCTAGTGGTGGTGGACAAGAATTCTTCTGCCACAATAATATGCTGATTATCAGTTGATTACCGCACTATTCAAGTTGCGGTAGGACAGCAATCATAAGAGGCTCTAGAGCTGGAGAGTTAACATTAAGATAATATTGGATTGATAATGAGTTAAGGTACCCCTTCTACCTTTGTTTCCATTATCTAACAAACCTGACTACTCGTCAAAAAAAAAAATATCATGCAAAAACTAACACTAGCACTCCTTTCAGTTTTAGCTCTAATTTTTATGCTTTCAAGTTGTGGTGATGACGATCCATGCGCTAACTTCCTTTGCCCTACAGGGACTACTTTATCTGAAGTAGATGGGAATTGTGATTGTGTAGAAGTACAATCTTCAGAGGATGTCATCATGAAATTCGGTCTCATAGATACCGATGAAGTGTGGACTGCTGATAACATATATCAACTGAATGGGAAAGTAGTGGTGAACACAGGCGCGACTCTATCTATAGAGCCAGGCACGATTATCAAAGGTGCTGAGGGGACAGGTTCTTTGGCGAGTGCCTTAATAGTTGCGAGAGGCGGAATAATTAATGCCTGTGGTACGCCAGAGGCACCTATCGTGCTGACGTCTACACTTGATAATATTCAAGTTGGTCAGACAGCTGGTACAAATCTAGATGTATCGCAAACTGGATTATGGGGTGGATTGATTGTATTGGGCAATGCACCTGGATCTTTCGAAGGCGATGTCTCTGAGTTCCAAATAGAAGGGATACCAGCGGATGATACTTTTGGTCTCTATGGTGGTGATGATCCTGCAGACAACTCTGGTACTCTATGTTATATCTCCCTAAGACACGGTGGTGCATCCATTGGAGAAAACAATGAAATAAACGGCCTCACACTCGGTGGTGTCGGAAGCGGAACGACAATCAACCAGATAGAAATCGTGTCTAACCTAGATGACGGTATAGAGTTTTTTGGAGGTACGGTTAACCTTACTAATGCTATCGTATGGTCACAAGGTGATGATGGTTTTGATGTAGATCAAGGCTACTCTGGCACTCTGAGCAACTTCGTCTACATTGCAGGAGAAGATTCTGACCACGGGCTAGAGATCGATGGTCCCGAAGGCTCAGCTGAAGGAAGATTCACTTTTGAAAATGGCACACTTATAGGACTGCGTTCAGAAATAGCAGACTTCAGAAAAGCTTCAATGGGTCAAGTAAATGACTGTGTAGCGATAAACTTTCCTGATGAAGCTGATCTCGAAATTGATGATGACGAGAGTTCTGCAAATTACTTTTCAGGTCTTTTGGAGATAACGGGTTTCGAGTTTGTGAGCAGTTTGTCTGTCAGCGAGTTGTGTCACGATACTGCACCTTCTGGAGACGATGTAGCTTTTGATGCGCAGATGGAAATGGATAACGCTTCTGTTAGCATTGCGACAAAAGGTGCCGACATTGATCTATTTTCTTGGACATATGCCTTTAGTAAAGGGGCTTTTAGTTTCTAACTTACGAGTAACAGATATATACTCTTTGATAGAAAATCTGAATAAGATTTATATAATTCATACTTAATTAACAAAATGAGAAACTTTTACCTGACATTATGTGGCCTTTTAGTGAGTAGCTTACTCCTGGCACAATCAGGCACTATAAGTGGTGTCATTACAGACGCTAACAACAACGAGACTATACCTTTTGCCAATGTCCTCATAGTAGGAAGTTCTGAAGGCTTCACCACAGATTTGGACGGTGTTTTTTCTTACGAGCTTGCCGAAGGCACATACAGCCTTGAAGTGAGTTACTTGGGATATCAGAATCAAATTGTAGATGGCATTATTGTTAAGTCAGGTGAGGTGACCAAGTTGGATATTGCCATATCAGAAGATAGCCAGCAACTAGAGGAGATCGTCATCACAGCAAAGCAACTTCGTAATACAGAGAATGCAGTTATGGCGATCCAGAGAAGATCGACCAATGTAGTTAACGGCATCAGCTCTCAGTCTATCAGAAAGAATGGTGATAGCAATGCTGGGGCGGCGATCAAGAGAGTGACAGGTGTATCTATAGATGGAGGCAAATATGTTTTCATCAGAGGATTAGGTGATCGCTATTCTAAAACGATCTTGAATGGACTTGAGATTCCAGGTCTCGATCCAGATAGAAACTCATTGCAAGTTGATGTGTTTCCAACCAATATCATAGATAACCTATTGGTATCTAAGACCTCAAGAGCTGATTTTTCTGGAGATTTCACAGGTGGCGTTGTCAATATCTCTACCAAAGATTTTCCAGAAGAAAAGACGATGTCTGTTTCTCTAGGCTTGGGCTACAACCCTAATATGCACTTTAACAGTAATTTCCTTAGCTCACAGAGAAGTGGAACAGATTTCTTGGGCTTTGATAATGGATTGAGAGATTTAAATGTGAACAAGTTTCAACCGATCCAGAGTCCTATTGACGACCCGATACTGACACAGTTGACTTCGCGATTCCAAAACAATATGGCTGTAGAGAGACGAAACAGCTTGGCTAATGGCAATTTTGGGTTTACTGTCGGTAACCAAATCCAAAAAGGTGAGATGACGATTGGATACAATGCGGTATTAGGCTATAGAAACAGCACCAAATTTTTCCAAGATGTGCAGTACAACAATTTCATCAAGTCAACTAACATTGAAGAGAGTGAATTACTACAAGACAGAGAGTCTAGAGGTGATCTGGGTACTAACAATACACTATTAAGTGGTATGGTAGGTACTGCCTTGAAGTACAAAAATCATAAGTTTAGCGTGATGGCTTTGCACCTGCAGAATGGAGAGGCCAAGTCAGGATTGTTTGAGAGAAGTAACTTTATACGAGCTTCTAATACATTGATAAGTGATAATATAGAGTATACAGAAAGAAGTATTTCTAACTTCTTGTTGACAGGTAATCATGCCTTGAGCAATACATTCGAGATTGACTGGAAATTTTCTCCTACAGTCTCTAGTATCCAAGATAAAGATATTAGGATAACGCCATTTAAGTTGAATGATGATAGCACTTTGGCGTTTGAGCCATCAGAGGGCGCTCAGCCAAGAAGACTGTGGAGAAATCTCAACGAAATCAATTATTCAGGAAGAGTGGATGTGAGTAAGGCGCTTACTTTTTATGGTAAAGAAATTGAGTTACAGTTTGGTGGTAGCAATGTGTACAAGCAAAGAGATTATGAAATCTTAAGCTTTCTGATCAATGTCAAAGGTCAAAATTTCTTAGACCTCACTGGAGATCCTAACGAGTTATTACTCCCAGAAAATTTGTGGACACCAGAAAGCCAGATCGGGACTTTTGTAGCTGGAAACTTTGAACCAGCTAACACCTATGATGCGACACAGCACACACTCGGGGGATATATGATGGCTGATCTAGAAGTTGTTGCTGGGCTTAAGGTCAATGCCGGAGTAAGAGTAGAAAAGTTTACGCATAACTATACAGGACAGAACAACACAGGGACTATAGTCTATAATGATGAGAGAATTTTGGATGAGTTAGATCTGTTGCCCTCTATCAATCTTGTGTATGGCCTGACTGAAAATATGAGCTTAAGAACGTCTTACTCTAAGACTGTAGCTCGGCCCTCATTCAAAGAAGCCTCTATCGCTCAGATATACGATGCTATTTCTGATCAGACGTTTATCGGTAACATCGACATACAGCAAACGAATGTCGACAACTACGATATCAGATGGGAAGCATTCTACGAAGAGGGACAGATGTTTTCTGTGAGTGGTTTTTATAAGGACTTCACAAATCCTATAGAGTTAGTAGCCTTTAGCTCATCAGCACCCAACGATCTGCAACCTAGAAATATAGGTAACGCTAGAGTCGCTGGTGTGGAGATAGAGTTTAGAAAAAATCTAGGCTTTGCCTCAGAGAATCTAAAGACACTTTATGCAGGGGCTAACTTTACTTATGTGAATTCTCAGGTGGAACTAGACCAGAGCGAGAACGGGGAGTTTGAATCACGAGTAACAAACGGTAGAGTAGGAGAGACAATCGGGACTACAAGACAGATGCAAGGCCAAGCGCCTTATATCATTAATGGATATATCAACTATACACATCCTGAGAATGCTTGGGAAGCTAACCTCAGTTATAATGTTCAAGGACCGAGTCTTGCCATTGTGGGTATAGGGTTGAATCCAGATGTATTTACAGCGCCATTTCACGATTTAGGCTTCAAAATCTCTAAGCAGTTTGGAGAAAATGATAAGTTTAGATTGAGTGCTGGAGCAAATAATTTACTGAATTCTACAAAAGAAAGATTGTATAAATCATTTGGAACTGAGGATCAGATCTTTAGCCAATTTAGACCTTTTAGAACTTTCAGCTTGAGCCTTAATTGGAACTTAGCAAGCAACTAATTAATAGGAAAGTAAAGAAAAAAACTTCAAGAGCACTGCTCGCAGTCTACTTGAAGACTATTGAAAAACTCCCGTCAATTTTATATCCATTTTGGTGGATTTAAAATTAACGGGTTTTTTTATGCCCAGCTCAGGCACAGTATCTTATCCAGAGAAGATAAGCTATCCTATGATTACGGGATTCCTTTAGTTAATGCGGGGGGTAGAATGATTGGAAATTTTCTTGATTACAGTGTGCTCTACTGCGCTCTACTTTTTTCCTATGCTGCGACGGTAGACGTTGTTTTGTAAGCCTCTACAGCCTGTCTCAGCCTATCCATAAATATTTTTTGCCTCAAGTATTCTGTTTCTTTTGTCCATTTGATATTAGACAGGTCAGTGATAATGTCTAGGATCAAGTCGTAGGCGTGCTGCTCCTTGATATTGTATATGGATAAGAATCTCGTAGACCAATCTATGTCTTTATAGAATTTTCTATCTATGCGTGAGTCTAGCTTTTTCATAACTCGGCTATTTATTATTCTACATTATTGTCATTACTCGCTAGAAGTAATAGCGCTTTTTTGGGTTCATCCATAGAGGCCACAGTCGGTTGCAATGCTTCTAGTGGCGCCAGTGGAATGGTATAAGTGTCTGGAACAGCTGTGTCATAGTCATTTAGGTAACTATTAAGGTTGCTCGGAACCAGCTCGACTATCTCTCCATTTTCTATAATAACTGTTGTTGGTATCTGGTTGATGAGTACGACAGTTTGTGCTTGTGCCTGTGTGCTCAATAAGAACAGGCATAATAGTCCTAATGATTGTGCTATTAGGTTGTTTTTCGTTTTTCTGAGCATAAGGTTTTTTCTTTTGTTACCTTATGTACGAGGGAATGTTCGATTGTAGATTTAAGTCTTCTACATTTTTTTTGAATTTTTGGAGA
>CALFUU010000018.1 GCA_937929835.1 uncultured Saprospiraceae bacterium
CCATAACACAACTCTGCATTGGGACTGATCGCTGAGGTTGTATTTTCATTTACATCCACGGTGTGAGTTGCAGAGGCCATGCAACCGTTTGCGTCGGTAACAGTTACTTCGTAAGTTGTACTCTCTGTCGGAGAAACAAAAATTGCTGCCGCCGTAGAGCCGTCACTCCATACATAACTCACTCCACCACTTGCTACTAACTCAATAGTGTCATTGAGGCACAGCTCTGCCTCTCCTGTTATACTTGCCTCTGGCAATTCAAATACTTCTACTGTCACTTCGTCTTCGTCCGTACAGCCATTGATATCTGTGACGGTGACGGTATAGGTTGTGGTCTGTGTCGGTGTGATTGTGATGTCTTGTGTCGTCGCACCTGTATTCCATTCATACGTTGTCCCGCCACTAACTGATAAAGTTGTCGTCTCGCCTATACACAAACTGGTGTCAGAGCCAGCATCGGCTTGCGGTAATGGGTGGACGACGACTGTCGATTCTTCGAGTGCCGTGCAACCATTGGTATCAGTTACTGTAACTGAATAAATAGTTGTCGTCGTTGGTGTCACATTAATCGTCGCAGTTGTCTCGCCTGTTGACCATACATAAGTCACTCCACCACTCGCCGTAAGATCAACCTGCTCGCCATAACACAACTCTGCATTGGGACTGATCGCCGAGGTTGTATTTTCATTTACATCCACGGTGTGAGTTGCAGAGGCCGTGCAACCGTCTGCGTCGGTAACAGTTACTTCGTAAGTGGTACTCTCTGTCGGAGAAACAAAAATTGCTGCCGCCGTAGAGCCTTCACTCCATACATAACTCACCCCACCACTTGCTACTAACTCAATGGTGTCATTGAGGCACAACGCTGCATCTCCTGTAATACCTGCCTCTGGCAATTCGAACACTTCTACTGTCACTTCGTCTTCGTCTGTACAGCCGTTGATATCGGTGACGGTGACGGTATAGGTTGTGGTCTGTGTCGGTGATACAGAGATTGAATTTGTATTTTCATTTGAAGACCACAGATAGGACAGGCCACCACTCGCTGTCAGAGTTGTTATTTCTCCTACACAAATAGATGTGTCCAATCCTGCATCCGCACTATCATTTTCGTTAACAATTATAGAGGTAACCAATTCTTTTGTACAACCATTTTCATCAGTAACAGTAACTTGATACGCTGTGGTGACAACAGGCGCAACATTGTACACTGAGGCAGCATAGCCCGTATTCCACAGATACGAAATGCCACCAGAGGCAATCAATTCCGCAGATTCTCCTACACATATTTCTACTCCATTAGTAATTGCACTTGTTGTATTCCCATGTACAGTGACGACCACAGCATCTGTATCTGTACATCCATTTTCGTCGGTAACCGTTACTGTATAGGTCGTAGTTACATTCGGTGCCAACAAGATGCCAGCCGTCTGATTTCCATTGCTCCAAAGATATGACTGACCACCTGTAGCTTCCAAAAAGACCAAGTCTCCCACACAAATCTCCAAGTCATCTCCTGCATCTGCACCATTGTTTTCATTCACAACTACTTCTACGCTGTCTTCATTATGACACCCATCTGCTTGAGTAACGGTAACACTGTATACCGTTGTTTTCAGTGGGCTAACAACTATAGACGTAGAAGATTCTCCCGTACTCCATAAATATGTAGCCCCTCCCGAAGCAGTAAGTATAGCCTCATATCCGATACATACTTCTTGATCCTCACCAGCCTCAGCAGGTGTCAACGTAGGCTCTGAAATGACTTCGCTAAACTGGAAATCACACTGAGGTCCATTTGTGGTTCTGATGTACACTGTATAGTCTCCAGCTACGAGATTATTGAATTCTGTTGCTACAGTCCAATTTTGGTTGTCCAATGAATACTCATATGGTGGATTACCTGAGGTCACTATAATTTTTATAACACCTGAAGCTTCGCCATAACACGCTGCATCCACAACAACAAGATCAAAAGAAACATCATCACAAGGATCTTCAGGATTATTACCTTCTGCGCACTCAAGTGCATCTGACTTTCCACCTTGATCACAATCCAAATTTAAAAAGTAACTACTATGCTCACAGACAAAGCTTGCATCGATAGCATTGTCATCATCGCTTACAGTTATGTATTGGTCACAGCTTAATACAGTCCCACAAAAACCCTCAGCGGTATATGTAATTATATGCTCGACCTGACCACAACTAACATTCGTGATTAACGGATCGGTAGAGACTACGGAATAATTAAGCCCGCAGGCTTGGACAACAAGAGGAGGTTCTGGAATGACAGACTCAAAATTAGTGACTACTCTATCTAGTGGACAAGTCAATGACAATCCAAAATTTGACAAGGACACCTCTTGGACACAGCTCTTTTCATTACCACAATCATCTAAGACTTCATATGTCAACGCGTACACCGCCCCGTCACATCCTCCAGTACCAGTCAAAAGCTGAGGCTCAGAAACATTTTCAACATAGCCCACTGCACAACTACTTGATACAGATAATTGTCCTTGCTGAATCTCAGTCAAACAATCTACGGTTGTATTTGGAGGACAGTTTATGGTCAAGCCCACATTTTGTATCTCAAAATTTTGCTTACAAACTTCTACATTACCACAATTATCAGAACCAGTGTATGTCAAAGCATACACTTCGCCATTACAACTCAATGAAGATCCAATCGCCACAGCATTGGAGACAACAAAAACTGGGCTTATATCACAAAAAGAAAAAATCTCAGGCACCTCTGAGGCAATATCCTCCTTACACTCGACAGTTCTATTTGCTGGGCATACGATACTTAATCCGTCATTCTGAATTGTAAATGACTGAAGACAAGTCAGTGCATTGTCACAAAGATCATAGGCGGTATATCTTATTTGATATACTGCTCCGCTACACTCAGGAGAGCCTGATATTAAATTTGGTTCTGTCGACTCGTAATAAGTTGTCAACCCACAGGCTTCACTAATAAGGGGCACACCCGCCATAATATCATCAGGACAAGTTACAATTTGAGGAAGTGGACAGACCATACTCATTCCAGCATTTTCAATCTGTATCTCTTGAGCACAGCTAGCAGTTAGACCACAAGTATCTACAACTTCATAAAGCACTTCATAAAAAGCACCATTGCACAACGCATTGCCCACAACCAGCTGTGGAGCAAAATTATGTATAGTGACTGCAGCATTACAAGTCGAAACATATGTCGGGACACCATAATTAAATTCATCCAAGCACTGCAATGTTTCACCAGCAGGACACGTCACCTCTAAGACTTGACCAGTAATCTCAAAATTCTGCACACAACTCACACTGCGTTCACAAGCATCAACAACTGTGTAGGTCATCTCATAGACTGCTCCTTGACAACCCCTATTTCCTACGACTAAAGACAAATTTGTGAAATAACGTGTATTTAAATCATCACAAGTCAATATTATTTCTGGTTCAGATGGGGCAATCTCCTCGTGACAATCAACTTGCAAGGAAGGAGGGCAAACTATAGAAGGCCCGTCGTGAATGATTTCAAAATTCTGAACGGCAGTGGTAACGTTACCACAGGCATCTGTCGCGGTCCAATACCTAGATATTAAGATCGGATTGTTAGTGCAACCACTTCCACCCCGTTCAATATCTTCAGATACAACCATTGGACCTTCTGAACAATTATCAAAAACCTGTGGCCTAACTGGCTCTGGAACGGCGTCTACACAATTAAAAGTAACATCTGATAACCCAACAAAAACTGGCCCTTCATTGTCAACTACTTCAATCAACTGCAAACAAGTTATCGTATCGTAAATATCTCCAAACATCAATCGCTCGACAGTCCATCTCCTTTCTATATTAGTAATACAAGATCCCCCTCCAAAAGCATCCTCATAGTGAGACTCTCCAATAGAAAAAGGTCGCTCAGGTTGTCGTAAGGCCAGATTGCTGTTCACCTCAGGATTAAATGATTCTTCACAACTTACAACTTGTGCAGAAGGGCACACCCGCTTATCATACTCTACACTAAATATGTTGGTTATGACGCAAGCATTACAGTTCTCAAAATTAAGTATATAATCTCCTTCTTCTTCCGCTAGCAATTCATAATCTTTCGAGACACTTCCATCAGGTTTTGTCCACAATACTGATTCGTCAGTATTATCTGTAACACGGAGAGGAAAAGTATTGAAATGGATATTTGAAAAACCTACGGGTGCTACATCTAATTGTAATCCATTAGCATCAAATGCCTCAAATCTTAATATATGTATCCGTTCACTGGTAAGGAAATTTGCACACAAACGATCACCATAAGATACTTTATCAAATGTGCTCTGTACATCTGACCCTATAGACACTTTTACGCTTTCAAGGCTTCCAGCGTTGCCACTAGACGGCTCATAGGCTACGTCAAAACACATAGAATACAAGAGTGCATCATTGAAAGCCTCCGTTGTATCTATCACATTCTGGAGGCGGAATTGATAACTTCTGTTAAGAGAAGCAGTTGTAACATTTATCGGAAATAGTTCTGATTTACCCCATACTACATTAACTGGTTGTGGCTCTCCTACAGATAGGGCATCTACAGTGATATTGTCAACATAGTTATGACTTGGTTGCTGCCTCGAAATTCCTTCTTGGCTACTTAGTGCAATTCTATGGTGATCACTAGTCGCAACAAAACTCATACAGGTCCTAGTGAGATCTGTATTTATAGGAGTATCTTTTTGCTTACTGCCATCTATGGTAAATGACACAACAGGAAGAGTTGTATCTGATCCTAAACTCTGTCCTATATGATCAAAGCAAACTGCATAAGTACTACCGGGACACAAATTAATTACTTCTGTCTCTATTCTAGAAGGCACCCCTAATCCACTGACAAGATCAAAAGATTGCTCCTCAAAATTCTCAGGCAATGACAACAATGCCTCCTCCCGACTTACTGTCTCCGCAGCGTTAAAATAAGACCACCCCAAAGCGGTATTATCTACAGATACTTCTTCTGATCCTTGATTTGTTATATTACCAACACATTCTGGAATACAAATATCTGCCCCAGCATCTATGACTGGCGTGAGGATAATTCCATCATCCGTATATTCGTGATCTACATCCACTTCCACTAGATCACAATCGACCTCACAACAGCCACCTAATACTTTTACCTCATCGATAAACCAAACTGACAGGTCGGCTCCATTATCTATTCTAGATGTAGGGGTCAATTCAAAAGTGAACGTTTCGGGATTGGTTACTTGAAGTTCCTTAATATGTGACAATCTAAAAATTCTATCAGACCACTGTTGAGATGTAGCTATATTTATCTGATTGAAAATAAGTTTCTCCCCCTTAAATATTTTAAGATCAAACTGTGTCGGATAATTATTAGGTTCGCCCCTAAAAGTTGTGATGGCCCGCTCCATAAATTCAAATCCAGACACTTGTCCCCTGACCTGTGGCGTCAAGTTTAACGAAAAAGAAAGACTCCCTAAGGATTTATTTCCATCACTTGACAACTCAAAACATAAGGCTCCATTATTTTGGGCACTTGCGAGGTTACTTAAGTTTTCTTCAGGCAAAAAATTCTGACTAAATCCTTCTACATCAAAATGTGAGTTATCAGAACTATCAGAGATCTGCAAAGGGAGTGCCTCTATACCGACACAGTTCCCGTGATTATCGAGAGCACTAAACTTGTCTTGGTCTAGGTCACTAAGAGAACCCATCTGCCAGATAGCCAGTAGATTATCTTCGGAAGGTTGACCTTCAAATTTGATATTATCAATAAATATTTGGGATTGGTCAGTCATATTCACAGTATTCAATCGGAAGACCATACTGTTTGTTATAAAACTTCTGACTGGGAAATTAAACTTTTGCTGTTGTGCTTGCACAAAAGAGCTTCCACTGCGAAGAGTATGCACCTCACTAGCTTCTCGCAGCAACTGAAAAGTCTGACCTCCATCATGCGATACTTCAAGAAAGACCTCCGTATCTTCACCAGTCCTAAGCACCATCATATCAAATGAAATATCTACGGCACAATAGTCTGTCAAGTCTATAGGCACAGATGTTATATGTGGATTAGCACTTTGGAATTCGGAATTATTCTGACCAATTCCTTTTTGTAGCATCAACCACTTTTCGGTTTCGCTCGGACCTGTGTTGACAAGATTGGCATAGAGACCTTGCTCCCAGATGCCCACACCTTCATTGAAGTTGTTATTAAGAGAATCTTGTTGAGCAAAGACAATTGTGTAGGAACAAAAACTGACAAGGGCAATAAAGCAATACTTTACTGCAAGGGTATGCAATGAAACCATAATGGATAGATAAGGGTGTAAGTATAAACTTCAATCTGATCTGGGCTAGCCATGGATGGGGCTATACCAATCAGTAAAACAAACAATAACGGAAATTGCTCTACGGCTAGATTTCTGTTGATTGAAAGGAATCCATTTTAGATTCCGACATTAATATTTGTGATAAAGAAGCTAGGAGTGGCCTCATCAGGACCATAAACGGGAGGATAGCCGAAAAGGCTGTTGTAAGTGGCTGCATTAAAAATGGATTTAGGGTATAGTTACCCCCTCCTATTGAGTTAAGATAGTAATGGTTATGAGGGGTGTTATAATTCGTTACAACCTTAAATTCAAACTTTATGCCATATGTTACACATCAGCTTAAATAGCTCATTCATCACCATATATCTTCTGTTTTTTTCTATGAATAAGCATACTCATAACAATAGAAAGAAGGCAATACAGTGTAAAAAATATTATTCCTGGGGAGAACTGTGAATAGTTGACAGTCTCTATGGTGACTGTATCTGACCCCGCCGCCATATTGGATAATTGAGAATTGAGTAAGCCATAGAATCCAATGTAGGCCATAAAAATACTGACCACGAAGACATCCGCCATACTCCACTTACCGAGATAAAAAATGACTGTCTGGACAAATTGGCTTTTCTGTGCACTTTTTACATAGAGATATACCGTCGTCAATAACATCTTAAGGAAAGGCAGTATAATGCTGAAGAGCAAGATCAAAAATCCTACAAATTTCAAGTCACCAGTGCCTCCCTGTAGTAGCGTCGTCGTGACGTCAATAATACTCTTGCTCTGGAAATACATAACTTGCTCATCAAAGTGCAAGGACTCCCCTATCAAGACCAAATCAACATCCGACAACCGCGCATCTAAGTCTATCATCGGTAGTGCCAACCCTAAGCTCAAACAAACGACACAAACTATAGTCAACCAGACCATAGCCAACTTAAAGGTAAGTTGCTTTTGCAAGAAAAGTAGCAGTAGAAAGGCGATCAAAAGAGCAGCTAAAATTTGTTGTATATGACTTTTTGTAATGGTCTCGGCTTCTAGGATGTCTGCCTCTATGACCGCATTAACAGCATCCTGACTGTCTACACTGTACTTAAAATAAATTACATCTCGTCTGTCATTTAATGTGCTCGTCGATTCATTGACTAGCATATCAGAGACCTGTTTGGTAATCTGCTTTTTGAGCTCAGGTATCTTTTTCTCAAACTCCCCCATCATCTGATCGGCGATGCCAGGTATCTTATCCTTGAAGTCTATGTTCTTAATCTGGTCCTCGATACCTCCCTTAAATAGGCCCATAAGTAGGCCCATCATCTTATTTTTGTCCTTTTTTTGGCTGTCCATAAACATCTCCACCAATTTGCCAGACTCGATATATTCGCTATGCACCCCATAGAGGTAGTTCTCTATTTGAACCTTAAATCCTTTTAGGTCTTTAGCGCCAAACTCAAAACCGTCCGCCTTGGATTCAATAATAGAAAAGATCTTATCCTTCCATATATCGATATTGAACAGCCCGTAAGTAATTTTATTGACTTCGGCAAAGTCATATTTCTTCTCATTGACCTCCTTACTTAATTCAATAAGCTGAAAGCCTCTATACCCAGCAAAGCCTATAAGAGTTGCGATCAATAACGAAAGGACTATACGCATATATGAAGTTTATAACTGATTCGGTTCCTCTAAGATAACCCTAGCTAAGATGCGATAATTCAAATAAAACCTCAATCTTTGGTTAGCTCTAATACACTTCAATATGAATGACCAACATCTCAATGCCTTACGTTACCCGACTGGTAGGTTCCAAAAACCCGATACTTATACTCAAGATTTGCGCAACACTATGTGCAACGCCTTAGAGAGTTGCCAGGGTTGCTCCGACAGACGACACATAATCTCTCGGCACAACAGCTCGACACACCTTATCGGGAGGGAGGCTGGACTACGAGACAGATTGTACACCATCTAGCCGATAGTCATATCAATAGCTTCGCTAGGTTCAAGTTGGCCCTAACAGAAGACCGTCCGACGATAAAGACTTATGATCAAGATAAATGGGCACAGGGTAGCGATGCGCAGCTGGGCATAGATGCTTCACTAGATATCCTTACAGGCATACACAAAAAGCTGACTCGCCTTACTGAAAATATGTCAGAAGCTGAATGGAATAGAAAACTGCATCATCCAGAAATGAAAGCAGACCTTACAATTAATGATTTGGCAGCACTGTATGCGTGGCACGGCAAGCACCACCTCACACAAATTATAGATCTAAAGACAACAATGGGCTGGTAGCCTATTTTTTGCTGTCGCCATATTTTTGGCGAGCATACTGTTGGAGATCAACCACTTGGTCTGATTCATCTACGATTTCTTGACCCAAGAGGGTCTCAAAGACATCCTCCATTGTCACTAATCCGACGACACTGCCATACTCATCTTTTACAACTGAGAGGTGCTGCTTATTTCGTGTCAGTGATTTGAAGACTTCTGGGAGTGGTGTATTATCGTTGACTGAATTGGCTTCTAGCATCAGATCCTTAATTTTTTGATCCTTACCATTTTCTATGACACAAGAGAGGATGTCATCTTTCAATACGATGCCTGTAATTTTATCTTTGTCCTTAGCATATACAGGAATCCTAGAATAGACCTTAGCGGGATTAGACTTAAGATATTCATCTACAGTCATATTTTCTTCAACCATAAAAGCGACTGTCCTTGGCGTCATGATATCTCTTACAGACATCTTTTCGAAGTTAAGCAAGTTGGAGATAATCAAGGATTCATCCTGATCAATAGCACCGCTTGTCGCTCCAGCTTGGGCCATTGCAGCAAAATCCGCTCGGCTTAATACAGATTTGCTCTTGTCTTTCTTTAAAAACTTAGTGGTCAACTGAGTCAACCACACTAAAGGAGCTAATATCCAAAGAAGAATCTTAAGCGTCCTTGTTGTAAATGGCGCTAGAGACTTCCAGTTATTGGCACCTATTGTCTTAGGGATAATCTCTGAGAGAATCAAAATAGCCAAGGTCATAACGACCGCTATGATGGTTTCATAACTAATAGAAAGTGGGCCTAGATTGAAGTGATGCTTACCAAAAACATCTCCGGCCATAGCACCAACACCTATCGCACCGACAGTATGGGCAATGGTATTTAGGGTCAGAATAGCCGACAATGGTTTATCAATATCTTTCTTGTACTCATTGAGCAAGGCTCCTGTCTGTGTACCCTTATTGGCTTGCTGCGTCACATAAGATGGTGTAATACTGAGTAAGACGGCCTCCAATATGGAACAGAGGAAAGAAAAACCTATAGATAAGAGAAAGAATAGTATCAGTGCTACCACGTGTATTTGCTTATTTGAACCCTAAAAATATATATAACTAAAGCTAATATGAAGGATTAGCCCTTTAACTACTTCAAAACCATGATTTGAAGGCTTAATTACCTTATAATAGACGTTAAATTTGCTGACTAGTAACCCATTTAGACGCAATGGGGCCGATTATCCATACTATAACAGCTGCCAAAAGTGCCTTAATCACGGCCATTTTCCAATAAGGATAAAGGCCATAGAGGAGTGCTTTTTGCAGGTCAAGCTTGATGGCCAGATGTCCCACTCCAAATACAAAGAGCACCACCGTCGCCAACAACATGACATTTATCAAACGTGTGAGTGGTATCTCAGATTCTTTGTGTGTAGAATAGACGATAACTGCTCCTGAAAAAAGAAAACCATATAAGAACCCTCCGCTATTGCCGAGCACTTTAGACAGACCAGCAGTGCCTTCTGCAAAGACAGGCACCCCGACAAGTCCAAGTCCCAAGTAACTTAGTATCACTATAGCAAAATACCTAGGGCTCAGTAATCCCGCAATTACAAAAACAGCAAGGCTCTGCGCGGTAAATGGAATACTAAGCTTTGGGATAGATACAGAAATGTAGGCAGAGACTATGAGCACTAATAAAGGAAGGAGAACACACTTGACTACTTTCATCTAAGCTCGAAAACTTGTACAGCTGAGTTATTGTTACCGATAATGATTTGAAATTTGTCTTGTGCCCCTTTAACTCCGACCATATTTCTTACATCACGATTGGCAAAAAATCCAGAGTCTACACTGGGCATAGCCTTAAAGTTCTGACCACCTTCATTGATGAGTACTGTGCCTACACCTGCGTCTGCTCTTGGTGTTTCTACCTCTGCCACATACCAATTGCCCGCAGTGACAATATCTAGATCTCCGTCACCATCCATATCTTCTACAACAGAGGACTGCAAGGGTGATAGCTGGGCCTGATATGGCAATTTCTTCGGTGATAGTTTTCCGTTTTCATTCCACAAAATCATAGAAGAAAAACAGTTGGCCTTATAGTGCAGTGCCTCATCGAGAGCAGCACCATAAACTTTAAATACATCTGACTGACCAAAGTCTTCGTAAGTAGAAATCTGCTTTTTAAGACTTGGCATCTGTTCGCTTGAGCACTGGAACCCACGTACTGGATACAGTTCTTCATCATTATAATAGCTTAACACTATGTCCTGCACACCACTATTGTCGAAGTCCCCTGCAAATATCTCGAAGGGTTCAGCTGCACTTGCTTGATACTTGTAGTTTTCGCCAAGATTGCCCAGCACATAATCGATATCGCCATCGCCATCTATGTCAGCTGCCTCTATAGAGTTCCACCAGCCGACAAGTGATTGTGCAACTGCTTGTCGATTTCTAGTGAGTTGGCCGTCATTGTTATCATAGATCAAAATATCTGTCCACTCTCCTACCAACATCAAATCCAAATCACCATCATCATCATAGTCTGTCCACTCAGCATCTGTAATCATACCTGGCAATTGCAATTCTCTAGATAAGGTCTCGGTTACGTCTACAAACTGACCTTTATCGTTTCGGAGTAGCCTTGCGGGAGCGGCATTGGGATAATGTGCTTGTGACAACCGTCCACCTATAAATAAGTCAAGGTCTCCATCACCATCATAATCTCCTGCTGCTATCGCCCCAGTTTGATTAATTACATCTGGCAAGTCCTTTGAGATAGTGAAATTGCCTTTCCCATCATTCATATAGAGTCTATCTGTATTGTTATGGTCAGTATCACCATATTGATTGCTTGCTGTGCCTATGTACAAATCAAGAATGCCGTTATTATTTGCGTCAAAAAACAAAGCTTCTGTTTCCTCTGCAGCACTATAATTACCAAACACTTGACCCTTTGTGAACTGTCCCCTCGTAGTTTGCAAAAGTATTTTTCCGGCTTGTCCCGCTGCTCCACCTACATAAACATCCTCAAGACCATCTCCATTGACATCTCCTTTTGCTAGAGCTGGGCCAAGTTGTGAGAGAAGATGCGGGAGGAGAACCTGTACGCCATAATCATCAAAATAGTCTTCCTTATGGATATGGGCTATGCTTTTAGATTCTTGAAATAAATGATTCTTGGACGTATTGTGTCTCAGTGTCTTAGCTTGCTTATAGTCTACAGTGACAAGTCCTGGCTCTATTCCACTAAGTACCTCTACTTTACCATCAGGCCAGGTTACCTTTATACTATTTATTTTTTCTCCTGGCTTCAATCCAATGTGGGCAATAGGCGTACAAGACGACTGAAATCCTCTGGTAACTTGCACCTCCTTGAAGTAAGTTTTCTCTGTTCCAGAAACTTCAATTTTAGAATTATACCCCTTTTTGTTGCCCGCTGGGCCATTCAATTTTATACTGAGATAATTCGTGTTGTTTGCATTGTTCTTATATATACTGGCTTTGGAATTAATATTGTTGACAACGACATCTAAGTCACCATCGCCATCAAGATCTGCGCTCGCCATTCCATTAGAAAAGCCCTCCATATTAAAGCCCCACGCATCAGAAGTTTTCTCAAACTTTAAATCCTCAGTTTGCTTAAAGGCATAGTTTTTTACTGGGGTACTTTTTAGCAAAGAGTACGCCTGCTCGAATGTCAATTGGTTATTATTGCTTCTCGCTAAGGCACCAGATCTCGTTGTGTAATCCTTATCTTGAGTATCCTTGAGCCAGCCATTAGCCACGAGTAAATCATCATCTCCATCCTGGTCATAATCATCAAATAATACGGACCAAGACCAATCAGATTTATCTATCCCTAAGTAATGCGCGATATCACTAAAATAACCATTACCATTATTAAGATGTAGCGAGTTGCGCATATACTGAAAGTGCATACCATTGTTAACCATATCGGCAAACCGCTGCATATTCATAGGTGCCATCTGTGTTTTTTGACGTTGATTATCTTCTGCTAGCATCTCCCCAGTAAACACATCATTATAACCGTCTCCATTAAGATCAACCACATCGATACCCATAGAAAAATAAGAGCAATGTGGAAAATACGTTTGCAGTGACTCTGTAAAAGTACCATCGCCATTATTGACATAGTAATTATCCCTAGGCTGAAAGTCACTCGTCACATAGAGATCTATCCACCCGTCATTATTGAGATCACTCGCAACAACACCCAAACTGTAACTAAAATTAGCAAGGCCTGCTTCCTTTGTTACATCTCTGAAACTTCCATCACCGTTATTTCTATAAAGCCTATCAGAATCCTTGTACCTAAGATTCTTGACACTGGCGACCATACTTTCTATCGGTTGTTGAAACTTCTCAGGGTGATTGGCCAGATACATATCTAAATCACCATCTCTGTCGTAATCAAAAAAAACTGATTGTACAGATTGATCCTGACTATTGAGACCATATGAACTAGCCGCTTCTACAAATCCATTTTTCTTATTGTTTATAAAAAGTAAATTCTCCTTTTCTTTTGGATTCTGAGACCATCCAGATCGACAGACATAAATATCTGTCCACCCATCACTATTGATATCAACAAAAGTAACACCAGACTTATAACCAGAATATCTGTCGATGCCTGCTGCAGTACTTATATCTTCAAACTCAAAATTGCCTTTGTTAAGGTAGAGCTTGTCCGTCCCTTGGGTAGAGGTCAAATACAGATCAGGCAGTCCATCGTTATTAATATCTCCGAGACCGACACCACCCCCATTGTAGAGATAGACATAGCTGAAATAGTTTATCTGTGCAGATTCGACAATGTTGTTGGAGAAGTGTACCCCTGAGGCTTGAGGAGAGATACTTGAAAACAATTTGCTTCCAGAAAGAGTAAAATCTGTCGTTGCCTCACTATTCTCGGATGTACAACCGACCAAACATAATAATATTAAAAATAAAAATATTTGTATTCTACTGAACGTCAATGTTTCCATTTATAGAGCGGTTGAAATAAATCTATTGCGAATATAGGATTATTAGAATTTTCAAAAGCGCAGTGACAAAACTTCACTTATATGCTTGCAAATAAAAAGGAAGAAATAAACTTCCGCTGTTAAGCTAAGAGAATAACTATATTTGATTGGACTTGATTATAAGGAAATATATGCGCTACAACACGACAGTACTTTTAAGCTTCTTGTTATTACTCGGATATTCTTGTAGCCCTGACAGAGGCAACACAGTAAAAAATAAGCAAGGCTATATTAATGTAACTAAAGGTTCTGGGTTTGACTTTAGCAATGTGTTAGACGAGCAAAATATGACCAACCCATTTAATTATATCAATGCGTATAACGGAGGCGGGGTAGCGATTGGAGATATCAATAACGATGGACTACAGGACATCTTTATGACCAGTAATATGGGGCAGTCCAAGCTCTTTCTTAATAAGGGAAATCTTCAATTTTCAGACATTACACTGAGTGCAGGCACAGGCACCACAGGCTGGTGTACAGGCGTAACTATGGCCGACATCAATCAAGACGGATGGCTTGATATTTATGTATGCCGATCTTATCACGATGCACCTCAGGATAGAGCCAATCTTCTATTTATCAACAACAAAGACAACAGCTTTAGCGAGCAAGGCTCTCGGTATGGAATAGCGGATGAAAACTATAGCATTGGTGCCTCCTTTTTTGACTACGATTTAGACGGCGATCTAGATCTTATTGTAGCCAACCACCCAAGATTTAGACTTGTCCCTCTAAATGTACACTACAACAACTGGAAAAATCCAACAAAAGAATTTTCTAACAGACTGTTTAGAAATGATGGAACTACCTATACTGAAGTTACAGAAGCTGCAGGCATATTATCATACGGCTTTAGTTTATCACTGACAACTTCTGATATTAACAATGACAACTATCCAGATATTTTTATAACCGTAGATCACGATGAACCAGATTTGATTTTTAAAAACAATCAAGACGGCACCTTCACTAATATTGTAGATAGTGCATTAAAATCAAGCACACTGAGTTCTATGGGCATAGACGTAGGAGATCTTAACAATGATGCATTTCCTGATGTAGTTGTCGCAGAAATGTTGAGCACCGATCACTACTTAGAAAAAGTAAATATGAGTATGCAGAGTGTTGATAGGTTCAATTATCTAGTAGACACTATGGGGTATAAATATTATCAGATGCACAACTTTCTCTATGCTAATAATGGCAACAATACCTTTAGTGATGTCTCTCAATTAGCTGGCGTTCACAAATCAGATTGGAGTTGGGCTAGCCTCTTTATGGACTACAATAATGACGGATATCAAGACTTATTTTTTGCCAATGGATTCTACAAGGACATCTATCATCGAGATAAAAAGAAAAAATTGGACTCAGTAATGATGACGCTTAATGGTGATATGGAAAAAATGAACAAAGTCGCAAAAGACTACGCGATCAATGCTTCACAAACTAAAATTTCTAACCTACTTTTTACCAATAATGGTGATTACAATTTTAGCTCAGCAGCTAAAGACCTCCGTCTCCAAGAAAAAACCATCACTACAGGAAGTGCCTATGGGGACTTAGACAATGATGGCGATCTAGACCTCGTAGTGTCCAATCTCGGCGAAGCTTCCTTCCTCTACGAAAACATTTCAACTGGCAATAATTACCTACGAGTGAAGCTAACTTTATCCACTCAGCAACCACGACTAGGATCCAAAATTTCTATTAAAGTTAATGGAGAAAAACAATACAGAGAATTACTTTCCACAAGAGGCTATCAGTCTAGCTGTGAACCAATTGCACATTTCGGACTAGGCAAAAACACTAAAGTAGACGAACTTATAGTTACTTGGCCTAATGGAAATTCACAAATACTCAAAAACATAAAAGCGAACCAAACAATACAACTCGATTACGAAGACGCCAATCAAAAAGTTGCGGCTGTATCGACCACACCACTTTTTGCAACATCAACTGCAGCAGAACTAGGCATTACCTATCAACAAAAAGAAAACGTCTACAACGACTATGACGACCAAGTTCTCTTACCGCATAAGTTATCTGAATATGGGCCATTTATAAGTAAGGCCGACATCAATGCTGATGGATTAGAAGACATTTACATAGGAAGTCCCCACAATCAAGAAAGCACTATCTATGTTCAAAATAAGAATGGGCAATTTGCTAAAAAAGAAAATTCCATCTTCATTACTGACAAAATGTACGAAGACGGACACTCTCTATTTTTAGACATAGATAATGACAAGGACCAAGACCTATTTGTGACCAGTACCGGGTATGAGTTTGACAATAACAGAAAGCAATATCGCCCACGAGTATACTTGAATGATGGCCGTGGCAACTTTTCTAAATCTAATTCTGCAGTAGAAGGCTATGCGGAGAGTGCTTCTTGTGTGACAGCAGCAGATTTTGATAAAGATGGAGATCTTGACCTTTTTGTTGGCGGTAGACTAGATCCTAAAAAGTATCCTAATCCTGGTACCAGTGCTCTACTTATCAATAATGGGAAAGGGAAATTTTCGAACAAAATCACAGACCTATCAGAAGGTCTAGAAAAGTTCGGGATGGTTAGAGATGCAATATGGACTGACTTCAATAAAGATGGCGAGATAGATCTCATCGTCGTTGGAGAATGGACTAAAATCGGATTTTTTGAAAATCAAAGTGGCAAGCTTATAGATAAATCAAGCACTTACTTTGACGAAAGTATTACAGGTTGGTGGAACACGATTTCTATTTCAGATCTTGACGGAGATGGCAATGAAGACCTTGTACTTGGCAATCTAGGTTACAACTATAAATACAAGGCTAGTAAATCCGAACCCTTTTATATTTATGGGAATGACTTTGACAATAGCGGCACCTGGGATATCGTCTTAGGAGCACATTATGGAGACGTTGTGTATCCTGTGAGAGGCAAGAACTGCTCACAGGAACAAATTCCAAGCCTAGAAAAAAAGTTCGAAACCTTTGGTAATTATGCACTTGCCGATATCGATAAAGTTTATGGAGAAGATCTTAAATCAGCGCTCTCGTATCAAGCAACAGAATTTGGCAGTATGATCCTCTTCAAGAACAATAACGGAACCTATGAGATGCAACTCTTGCCGAGACTGATACAGACTTCTCCGATCAATGGCATTGTCATTAATGATTATAACAAGGATGGCAAACCAGACCTTATAGTTGCCGGCAATCTCTACCAATCAGAAATAGAAACTGGAAGAGCGGATTCAGGGACTGGCTATGCGCTACTAAATCAAGGTGATAGAAAATTTGAAGCATTGGCGACCAGAAAAAGCGGCATCTATCTACCTGAAGATGTCAAGTGTCTAGAACAAATAAAAATCGGCAATGAAAAGGCAATTCTCGTAGGCATCAACAAAGGACCTATCAAACTCATCAAGTCTAATATTAACTAGGAAGATAAACTTTGTTTTCGAAGACTTTAATCCAGCCGCCCACATCGGTAACAAAAAGTCTTCCGCCCCAAAAGAATATATCCCGAGGATCGATAAGGTTCTCGTCCAAACTATAATACAGCTTACCCGTTTGATCAAAAACGAAAATCTGTTCTAAATCTTCATCGCAAACAAAAAGTAAATTATTATCAGAGGTTAATCCCCCTGGCCTAGACAATAGACCTGATCCAAAACTTTGTCTGAAAGTCTTGTCTTGATTCAGAACTTGAATTCTCCCATTCCCAGTATCAGAAACGTATTTTGAATTACCAATCACGTAAACACAAGAGGGGCTATCAAATTGGTGCTCTCCCACGCCTCGACTTCCTACAAATGTAGATGCCTCTTTCGTTGTTACAAGAAGGCGATTATTGCCCCTGTCTACAATATTGTAATCATCAATTCTGAAAGCATCAATTCCTGTTGGTTCATTGAGGTCATGAGGAATCTGCATCTGGTATATTTCTGGATCGCCTCGATATACGTATACGCCATTTAATTCTACATCTGGCATCATTAATCTTGCGTTTCTGAGATTAAGATAGGGGACCTTTTTTCCATCCACAACAGGCTCAGATAATCTGGTTTCTAAATCTACCTTAAATATCACCTTGCTTGTTGTGTCAGAAACCAAAACAATCTGAGTATTGGCCGCTGCGACTCCAGAAAGATTTGCGCCTTTTACTTGAAATGAATCAACATATTTCCAATTCTCTTTTCTTGGCAATTTTGATCCACTGGGTGCGGCAACCACATCTATCTTAGGTTGGCCTAAAAGTTCTCCCCGACTGCTCTTATCAGTATTGACTTGAGAGGTTGTAGAAGATTCCACTAATTGTGAAGACGATTGTTCTGCAGACTGTTGGACAGCTTTTATGGAGGATTGTGTCACAGAGTCACTCTTACAACTGTAGAGCAGTAAAAAAACCACTATTGATAGATACTTATACATAAGACAAAACTAATTATTTGGAGTGTAATTCAGAAAACTAAACTTGGTACTACCTGCCTCAAGACGAACTAGACCGCCGAATAGCATTAATCACAATAACACAGGCAGCAAGAAAAAGCGGATCTATATCCTGAGCAACAACACCAATTTCATTAAATGAAATCGAAGAAGCAGAGATAAGGCCAACACTGTTACTCTCCTTATTAAAAATCTCAATTCTTTTACCCCAGCCCTTCTGTACCAAAACGTAGATCCCAGTAGCACTTAGTTCTAAAAAATATTTTCTTGAACTCCACCCTCTAGTTATGACACCAACAGACTTTTGATTTTTTATTAGCTCATATGTACCAAAGCTCATCCACTCCTTTTTTAGTTCTAAAAGGAGATGCCCTTGTGGAGAGTAGATATGAAGATTGCCAGAAAGAAGGGAAGGTTGGTCAGAATAGGCCAACAAACAATTAGCCTCATCGTAGATTTTATACGTATTGCCTTGCCACCATTTCTTTCTTAACGTAATCTTACTGAGTGCCATCTAAGGCATTTCGATGTATTCAGAAAAAGCTTCTCTCAGTCTTTCATCAGTAGAGGTATTGATGACCTTACTAAGGTATATCGACATCTCATTGATGGCTTTTGTCGTCGCGGCATCACTAACTTTGCGACTGTCTAGCTCAGACATCAAACTCTTTATCGTGTTGGCAGCAGAATACTTCTTAAAATAACTATTGCTATCCTCAGCAGCTACATTTCTCAGTACTGCTGCCGTCTGCAACATTCTATCAGGTCCAGCAGTCCGCGCGAGCTTACTAAAGTGATTCATATAATTAAAGAAGGCATACATCCCCACACTATTTATATTCTCTTCAAAATAGTCCAAGTGCCCAAGATCACCTGAGCTTGCTAGTATATCTCCTATGACACCAATAAGTGGTTTATGATATTCACGCGTCAAGATCTCAGCTTGCCTGACCGCCTCCTCAGGATCGTTATCATTGACGATAGACAAGGCCTCCGCTATTACTCTGTAGGACTTATCAGATGATAATACTTGGAGCGCCAATTCAGGGTCTTTGACTTTCTTTAGTGCCGTCACCCGCACCTTAGAGTTACTATCATTTAAGGCCAGCTGACGGAGCATAGGTATATCTTTGTCACTAACAAGATTTTGTGCAGCAATAAGTCTCATCTCATCTGAAGGGTTTTGAGCTGCAAGCTTTGTGATTTCGTATCCTGCCGCTCGTCCTTTGAGATTACTTAGTGCCTTAAATTTATCACCGTATTCATCTGACAACTTATACAACTGCACATATTCCTCATAGGTTCGTTCTTCTCGGATAACAGCCAACAGGTCGTGTTGCCCATCGAAGACAACTATTTCTGGAACTTTACTTTCCTCTAAGTCAATTGTAAATCGTTGCTTACGCTGATTCATTTCTAACGCAACATATTCTTTATCTCCATTAGCGTAGTATAAAGCTGCATTTACTGGTAGCTGAAATACTGGAACATTATCTTCTGCATCTTGCGTCTGCTCGACATCGATATAATAAGCCTTAGCTTGAGCATCGTAGGTATAACTGACATCAAGAATAGGATGACCCTGATCAAAAAACCACTGGTTAAAGAACCAATTTAAATCCATTCCCGTCACATCCTCAAATGCCAAACGCAGTTCGTGTGCCTCTACGTCTGTGTATTCATTACGCGTCAAGTATCTATTGAGCGAAGCATAGAAAGCTTCATCGCCAACTAGATTTCGTAGCATATGCACGATAAGCCCACCTTTGTTGTAACTATGACCATCAAACATATCCTCCTTATCCTTATACTCAAAGTCTATTAAGTCACGAGTGCCACCTCTGTTAGCGGTCATCAAGTACCCGTTAAGGTCTTCTATCCTCTTGCGCTCAGCTGCTTCATGTCCATACTTATACTCTTGCCACAGATACTCACTATAAGTTGCAAAACCTTCATTGAGTGTCAGATTAGACCAACTCTCACAAGTCACCAAATCACCAAACCAATGGTGAAACATTTCGTGAGCAACAATATCATCATTATTACCATCCAACAACTCTCTTGTTGTCTGCTGTACAAAATCTCCAAAGACTACAGCTCCAGTATTTTCCATCGCACCTGACACATAATCCCGACACACAATCTGTGCATACTTGTCCCAAGGGTAAGGGTAATCTAGTATGCCAGAAAAGAAAGTCAACATCTCAGGTGTATGATTGAATATGCTCTTAGCATGTGCTTCGTACTCAGGCTCTACATAATACATCAGTTCCATATCTTTCCAAGTATCCTTGACTATGGCATACTCCCCTATCCCAAGCATAAAAAGGTAAGGCGCATGAGGTTTCTCTTGCTTCCAATAATCCGTCCTGGTGCCATCATTATTCTTTGTAGAGTTGAGCAACAAACCGTTTGATAACGTTTGAAATCTATCCTCGACGGTTATGTACACCTCTTGTGTACATCTTTCGTTAGGCTTGTCTATGGTCGGGAACCATCTACTACTATTCTCTGTCTCTCCTTGGGTCCAGATCTGTTGAGGTTTGAATTTGTTTTCTCTAGTCGGATTGATAAAAAATAAACCCTTGTCAGAAGTAATGGCTTGGCTACCACCACTCGGACCTTCATTGGGCTTAGCAGTGTAATTTATTTCTATTTCTATGAGATCTTCTCTAGTGTAAGTCTTTCCTAAGTCTATACGCAATTTGTATTGATCATAATCGTAACTAAGTTCCTTCCCATCAACCTGAACGCTGTGTATATCAAAGACCTTGGCATCCAATATCAAACTATCTGTAGCATAAAATAGTGGCTTCAATTGCAGCGTTGCTAAGCCCAAAACGTATTGCTTGGCCCAATCAAACTTGACATCAAGGCGAGTATGGAGTAGATCGTGCTTACGTGTCGCGGAGGCTCGATAGTCAGGCACATCATACTTAGGGTCTTCTTTGCTGGCCACCACCATCAATGTATCTAGCATACGATGATCAAACTCTGCCTCTATCATCGTAGAGGCCGTTTCTTGGGTTGTCTTGCATCCCAAGAACAGGAATACTGAATACAAAAGAGTGAAAAGTAATAAACGCATCATCATTGCGGTGTTGGTGTTATTATAGCTCTAATATAGGTCAGTTGGGGCGCTTTCATAAGTTCATAAAGTGTGCCACGTAAAGTTTTTATGGAACAGGAACAGCTTAATACTCAGTCGATTGCAAGCAACACGTCAAAAATATTAATTTAGGTTATATGGCACAGTCAAGGGACGATACAGTCCTAGGGTCCAAATTTCTTCCTAAATTGGATTTCATATTAAAACTTATTCAGATGCGTGCAGGATTTCTCATTACAGCCCTTCTTATTATCGGTGGCGTTGCTGCTCTATGTTTTTTAGTAAGTATGAAGTTTCTCTGGTTACTGGTGCTCATTCTTCCATTAATGGTTATAGGATTTCTTGATTTCTTTCAGACTAAAAGTGCTATCAAGCGAAATTTTCCTGTTTTGGGACGGTCTAGATTTGTAGCAGAATGGCTGAGACCTAAGCTATATCAGTACTTTATTGAGCCAGACACAGATGGCAGACCATTTTCAAGAATTAAAAGAAATATCGTCTATCAACGAGCCAAGCAAGTCAATGACACGACCCCATTTGGCACCCAACTCAATGTCTACGACGAGGGCTACGAATGGATGAATCATAGTATAGGTGCCCTAGATCCTCACAAGTTAGACCAACATCCCCGAGTCACAATAGGAAGCAAGACTTGTAAACAGCCTTATAGTTGTAGTGTCTTTAATGTCTCAGCTATGAGTTTTGGATCTCTGAGTAAAAATGCTGTAATGGCCCTCAATGGAGGCGCGGCAATAGGACACTTTGCACATAATACTGGAGAAGGGGGTATATCTCCTTACCATGACAAATTTGGTGGAGACTTGATCTATCAGATTGGTACAGGGTATTTTGGTTGTCGGACTGATGATGGCAACTTCTCGCCTGAGCTCTTTGCCGAAAGAACCAAGGCTGATAATGTCAAAATGGTAGAAATCAAGCTATCTCAAGGTGCTAAACCAGGGCACGGAGGTATTCTTCCTGCCAAGAAAGCGACTCCAGAAATCGCAAAAATTAGAAACATAGAGCCCTATCAAGCGGTGCTCTCTCCACCCTATCATAAAGCCTTCGACACGCCGATGGGATTACTGAGATTGGTCCAGCAATGTCAAGAATTATCTGGTGGCAAACCTATAGGATTCAAGCTATGCATAGGCCATAAAAGTGAGTTTCTTGCCATCTGTAAAGCTATGATAGAAACTGGTATACGACCAGATTTTATCTCTATCGATGGTGGAGAAGGAGGTACCGGTGCTGCTCCTGTAGAGTTTAGCAATTCTGTAGGGACTCCCTACAAGGAAGGCCTATCATTTGCATACAATGCGCTTGTAGGATTCGGACTCAAAAAAGAAATTGCCTTGATCGCTTCTGGCAAAATTGTCTCTGGTTTTGATATCTACAAGTCTATAGCTCTAGGTGCAGATGTCTGCTATTCGGCGAGAGCGATGATGATGGCCGTGGGTTGCATACAAGCTCTGGAGTGCAATCATAATACCTGCCCTACTGGCGTCGCTACACAAGATCCCAAGTTGGTAAAAGGCCTGGTGGTTGCCGATAAGAAAACGCGAGTAGCCAATTATCATCAAGAAACTGTCAAATCCTTTGTAGAATTAATGGCTGCCTCAGGAATAGATCACATAGATAAAATCAACAGAGGCCATATCTACCAACGTATCGATCAGCACGTCTCGAGAAGCTACAATTCGCTATATCCGTACATCACGGAGGGTATTCTATTAGATCAAGAATGTATTCCAGATGACTGGAAATCGTATATGTCTATGGCCGATTCTTCTAGTTTTAGACCTCGATTTGAAGAGGTATTTGTCGAGGAAGATTAATCCTAACAAAACAGTATTTTGCTCTTATATTCAGATAATTACATATTACATAATTATTTAATTTGTTTATCTTTGCAGCTATTTAAGCGCATACGTTTTGATAGCATATCTAGAAGGCCAATTGACACATAAAACAGCTACCCTCGTCCACTTGGATATCGGTGGCATCGCCTACGCAGTCAATATTTCACTACACACTTATACCAAGATAGAAGGCCTAGAAAAAGCCAAATTATATACACAGCTCATCATAAGAGAAAACGATCATACCCTTTATGGATTCTTTGACATAAAAGAAAAGGATCTCTTCTCTAAGCTACTGTCTGTCAAGGGTATAGGTCCTAATACAGCGCGGGTCATTCTTTCATACCTCACGCCTTTAGAAACAAAAAAGGCGATCCTGCACGATAATGTAGCGGCATTTAAAAAAGTGAAGGGAGTAGGTCCAAAAACCGCGAAGCAAATCATCTTAGATCTAAAGGATAAAATATCTAAGGAACAACTAGAAGACGGAACGCCTCTAACTTCTGACGAACCCGAACAGCAAAGTGGTCATACACTTATGGATGAATGCGTCTCTGCGCTTATGAATCTAGGCTTTCAGAAAGCACAGGTTACCAAACTGGTAGAAAGAGCTATGGCTGAAAATCCAGATATAACCCAAGTCGAAGTGCTCTTGAGGACAATTTTGAAACAATTATAAGCAAGAGCCGCTACAACTGGAGTTTAGTTCGTTTTATAACGAAAATCTAAAATTCATAATATCCTGACATCCAACCAGTTAAACCAACAATTTCGGAGAGAAATCTAAGAGGCGACATCTGTATAAAATAAAGCAAATTATACACTGAAATTAGCCCTAGGAATAACATAAAACCTAATATAATTCGTTTAAGACTTGTCCTAATGCATTCTAGCTTAAATGGACGGTAATCAGAAAGAAAGCAATGGCATTTACGATTAAGGTAAAAATGAGAAATATAGTTTCTATAGTATTGGTTTTGAGTGGTTTAGCGCCTCTGACCGCAGGGGTTATAGTAGGCCCTGATACAGATTGGCCATCTAGCAACTTACGCGAGATACAACAAGATACCATCCCCCTTCAGGATAGGTATGGAGATTTTATCAATGACGACAAGTACAATCCATTCGACATCCTACCGTCAGAGATAGAGCAGACGGTAGAGTATGATCCTGACACAGACAGTTACGTTGTCTATGAGAGAATCGGGGACGAATACTTTAGGACACCGACAACGATGACCTTCAATGAATACCTCGATTGGAAAAACAAAGAATCTGAAAGAAACTACTTTAGAAAGCTAGGTGATCTAGGCGACCAGACTAGAAGTAAGTCTGGCAAATTAGACCCAATGTCTAAAATTGACATCGAAAAAAATCTGATCGATAGACTCTTTGGTGGCAATGGTCTGACAATAAAGCCTCAAGGAAATATCGATCTTAACTTCGGCGCACGGTACACCAAGGTGGATAACCCACAGATCCAACTACAACAACAATCTGTATGGGCAGTGCCTACCTTTGATATGGATATCAAGATGAGTGTGGATGGAAAGATCGGAGATAAGCTAGACCTAGGGTTCAACTACGACACGCAAGCCAGTTTTGATTTCGATAGAGAAATAAAGTTGGCTTATGATTCTGAAAAGTGGACCGACGATGATATCCTCAAGAAGATAGAAGCTGGTAATGTCAGTCTCCCACTCCGAAGTTCTCTTATCCAAGGAGCACAAGAGCTTTTTGGTATAAAGACAGAATTACAATTTGGACACTTGACACTGACAGGTATCGCCTCCCAACAAAGATCGGAGCAAGAAACTATCCAGATACAAAATGGTGCCACCGTCCAAGAGTTTGAAATAAGACCAGAAGAGTATGATGAAAACAGACACTTCTTCCTCTCTCATTACAACAGAAATACTTACGAGAACTCTTTAAAGAATCTTCCTTACATAGATAACAGTTTCAGAATTCTCAATATCGAGGTATGGATTTCTGATGACCGTGGCAATTACCAGACAGACCAAACAATGATCTGTGCACTTGCAGATATTGCAGAAACGGAAGTGTTCTCACAAGCCCAAGCCCTCAGACGATTCGAACTTGAAACAGACCAAGACTTTGTAAACTTGACCTCGGATGTCAATGACCAAGAAACATTTAGACTTCCAGAAAACAGGGTGAACACCTTATTTCAGGAAGTGCTCGAGACACCCGGCATAGAAAGAATCTGTGATTCCAACCAAGCTTTTGAGTCACAATTTGGGATGCAAGCGGGAACTGATTTTGAAATTTTTAGAGGTAGAAAATTATCTCAGGGAGAATACTTTTATAATGCAGAGCTAGGATTCATCTCTCTAAATGTAAGACTAAGACCTAACCAAATACTCTCAGTATCCTACGAGTATACCTTTACAGAAAATTGTGACGAGCTATACAAAGTCGGTAGCATAAGTGACGAGGGGCAAGTATCAGATTCTGACAGCACAGGCATGATACAACCAGAAGGTGTCATTTTTACCAAGATGCTCAAGAATAGTAGCCAGTCACTCACACATCCCAACTGGGACCTGATGATGAAAAATGTCTACCCTATAAGAGCTAACAATCTGGATCAAACAGATTTTGAGTTTGACATTTTTTACGAAGATGATTCTGACGGTTCCTTATCAAAATTGCTTCCTATCCCGGGACTAGAATTTGAACCTATACTGAACATACTAGGTCTAGATAATCTCAACTCTAGAAATGATCCACAACCAGATGGTATCTTTGACTTTGTCCCCGGCATCACGGTTGTACCGCAAAACAGTAGCATCATCTTTCCCGTGCTAGAACCCTTTGGCTCAGCACTAGAAGAAGCTATCGCAGAAAACGCAGTAGGTACTCCAGCTCAAATTAATGGATTCCAAACAGCCTTTACTTTTAATGACTTATACGAAAACTCTGTCATCGCCGCTTCTCAACAATTGGTGCAGAATAAGTTTGTGATGGTCGGAAAGGTCAAGTCGTCATCGTCATCAGAGTACTCTCTTGGTGCTTGGAATATACCTCAAGGCTCAGTACGTGTCACAGCAGGTAGTGTGCAGCTTACAGAAGGTGTCCACTATGAAGTCGATTATGGCATAGGTAGAGTGAGAATCCTAGATCAAGCACTGCTACAGCAAGGAGTACCCGTCAATATTTCGTTTGAAGACAATTCTGTATTTAGTCTGCAACAAAAAAATATGATCGGGCTTAGAGCCGAGTATGAATTTAGTGATGACTTCTACCTTGGAGGTACCTTCCTCAGATTAAGAGAAAGACCCTTTACACAAAAAGTTAACATTGGGGATGATCCGATAAGTAACAGAGTATTCGGTCTTGACATGGCCTACAACAAGCAATCTGATTTCATCACGAAGCTTGTCGACAAGCTACCTTTCTATAGCACCAATGTCCCTTCTGCAATCAGCTTTAGTGCTGAGGTTGCTGCACTCAAGCCTGGACACAATGGAGCGATCAACAATGATCAAAACCAACAAGATGATTCGGGGATTGTCAGTCTCGATGATTTTGAAGGTGCAGTGAGTGGCTTTCCACTAAGCAGCCAGCCCAATAGATGGATACTTGCCAGTGTGCCAAGAAATAGACCCGATAGATTTCCTGCTGGAATTAATATCGACACTACCAACCTTAATGCTGGAAAAAATAGAGCCAAATTATCTTGGTATGTCATCGATAGATTTGTGGATATAGACGACAACACTAAAAACGAAAACTCTTTTACCAGAAGGGTCACACAGACAGACTTATTCAACAGACAACTCGACCAAGGTGTCTTACCAGACTTGTTGACATTTGACATGACTTATTACCCTGATGAAAGAGGTCCGTACAATTTCGACACGCCTGATGGTTCTGCTGTGTCTGCTGGACTAGATGGCTACAAAGATAACGGTGCCCTGAAACTTGCAGCTCCAGAAGAGCGATGGGCAGGTATCATGCGGTATATGAACAACAATGACTTCCAGTTGGCCAACTATGAGTTCATTGATTTTTGGTTGCTCAATCCTTACGGACCCAATGTGGACGGCTCAGAACACTTGCCAGACGAAGAGGGATTCCTCACTTTTCATTTAGGCAGTGTCTCGGAAGACATTTTACCAGACAACAAACAATTCTTTGAAAACTCGCTACCCAATGATGTAGATGACATTCCTACAATCAGAACCAATTGGGGAGAAGTCCCATTAAGTACCCCACTCATAGAAGCCTTTGCAGGGACAAACTTTCAAGATCAAGATGTAGGTCTTGATGGTATGTCCGACTCTCTGGAGCAGATAGTCAGAGCGGATTGGTTCGAACAGATAAATGCTGCCTATGGCATAACAAATAGAGATGAAGTTGAGCAAACAAGACTAGATCCTTCTGGTGATAACTTTACTTTCTTCAATGACCCCAATGTCTTTGATAGAAATTCGAATACTGATCTGTTAGAAAGATACAAGAACAACAACAGTCCAGAAAACAACTCGCCTGACATCTCTAATAACTCAACCAATAATTTTCAAAGGGGGAATCCTATTCCTGACAAAGAAGACCTCAACAACAACAGATCTCTAGATCAAAGTGAAAAATACTATGAGTACAGAATTCCAATCAGAAACAATGGAGGTGTACTTGATTTGAATAACGAATTTATTAGAGACACAAGAACAGTAACCAGCACAGCTGGAGAAGAGCAGTGGTATAGATTCCGTATTCCATTGGAACAAGGGGACACGATAGGTGGCATCGATGGCTTCCGATCTATCCAATTCATACGATTGCTTATGGAAGAGTTTTCTACACAGAAAACTTTTAGGATGGCAGACTTTGAGCTAGTCAGAAATCAGTGGAGACGAGAGCCTGTGATCTGTACCTCAGATGGATCTATTGCAGATATTCCATTCAGTACAGATATAGTTGGTATTGAAGAAAACCAAGCCAAGACACCGTTTGGTTATGTTATCCCACCTGGCATAAAACAAGAGCAATTGTTCAATACATTTTCTCCTGTCAATCAGGATGAGAATTCTATGGTATTAAGATTCCAAGATTTGCCAAGCGCTCAGGATTCTACAATAATTCTGTGTACAGCTTCAGTCACAAAACTGACTCAGCTAGACTTACGAGTCTATGATAGAATGGAAATGTTTGTCCACGGAGAACGATTGCCTAATGACCTAGAGCTACAAGATGATGATCTCTCTGTCTTTGTCAGAGTAGGAAAAGACTTTACACGACACTTTTATGAATATGAAATTCCTCTAAAACTATCCGATGAGACACTTTCTACTTGTGGTCCAGATTGCGTCTGGCCGGAAGAGAACAAGATAGATTTTCCACTAGAATGGTTTATACAAGCTAAGAAAATTAGAAATGTACTTGAAATTCCAGTAAATGATCCATTCATCATCGACACAGACTTTGTCAACAATACGCTTCCTGGCTTAGCTGCTCAGTTTGAAACCATCAACGGAGATCTAGAACTGCCAGAAGGGCACAGAGTAACAATCATCGGTAATCCCAATCTCGGAAGGGTCAAGGGGATGAACGTCGGAGCTAGAAACAGAGATAGTGGCAGCACTCACAGTGCAGAGATATGGGTTAATGAGCTACGATTGGCTGGACTACAAGAAAGAGGAGGCGTTGCCGCCTTAGCTAGAGCAGACATACAACTGGCAGATCTTGGCGCTATCACCTCATCAGCGAGTTATTCTAGTCTCGGTTGGGGGGCCTTAGATCAAAAAGTCGATGAAAGAGCGAAGGAAGAAAACATAGAATATGATGTTGCCGCCAACTTAGAGTTGGGTAAGTTCTTCCCTAAGAACTGGGGTATCCGTATGCCTTTCTACGGTCAGTATGCACAGTCCATAATCAATCCAGAATTTGATGCTTATGACTTTGATATCACTGTGGAAGATGAGTTTGATCTAAGACCAACAGAGACCACGGAGGTAAAAGAAAGAAATAGAACCGTCAACACGATAAAAACATTTAACCTGACCAACGTCAGAAAAGAACGTGTCAATCAAGACAGAGGTAATCAAGGAGCAGCTGCACAGCAAGCGAGACAAGCCGCAGGGAGAGCCGCCGCCAGTACAATTGCTGATGGCAGTGGAACGAAAAAGAAGAAAGAGCGCAAACCGATGCCTTGGAATATTGAAAACTTTAGCGCTAGTTATTCCTATACAGAAAGGGAATATAGTGATCCTATTATAGAACAAGATAATTCTATAGATCAGACTTTAGCACTCGATTATAATTTCTCCAGAAGAGGTGGATACATAGAACCATTTAAGAAAGTAAAGTCCAAGCATTTAAAACTTATCAAGGAGTTCAACTTTAATTTGATACCTAACTCTTTGTCATTTAATTCTTCTCTCAACAGATATTTCTCTACTCGTAAATTTAGAATTCCGGATACACCAGAGTTAACATTTGATGACCGCCAGTTTAATTGGGAAAGAAGATATGACTTGAACTGGAATCTCACCAAAGCTCTAAAGCTAAATTTTGATGCCTTCAATGTATCCTACATAGATGAAGTCAGACAAGTCGGCATAGCACAGACCGCAGAAGACAGGCCTTGGGTTGCCTTCTTGGACAATGGGAATGGCTTCTTAGAAAAGGAAGATGTCACGGATCAAGCTACACCAGAATTTGTAGATAACTACTGGAAAGACAACCTTAGAAACGGTGGTCGAAATACAAATTATGATCACTCTATCGGCGTTACGTATAAGTTGCCGATACGATATCTTCCATTTATGGATTGGGTAGATATCACAGCCAACTACAGATCGACATTTAATTGGTCAGCTGGAGCACTCATCCTAGATGCTCAAAACACACCTCTCCCTGGTATTATCCAGAATTCTCAAAATAGGTCCTTAACGGCTAATCTTAATTTTGACAAACTGTATAAAAAGTCCAACTACGTCAAAGGACTAGACAAGACGAACAGAAAAAAAGCAACTAAGAGAAAAAGAGGTGATTCTGTCACTGTAGCCAATGACAAGGACGGTAAGCGAGTAACTAAAAAGAAAGCAAGACAAGCTTCTACGATAGAAAAACTTCTAGTGAGGCCACTCTTCTCATTAAGATCCGCTAGAATTACCTTTAAGGAAGATTTTACCACAGTAATTCCTGGATATACAGAGACGCCAAATTATTTTGGCCTTGATGATTGGAATGCGCCGGGCGTAGGATTTGTACTGGGCCTACAACCTAATATAGATGCCAATAATCCTAACAACTTTTTGGACAAGGCCGCCAACAACGAATGGATTACAAACAGTTCTGGATTTAACCAAGAGACTGTCCAAATGCGTAACCAAAGTTATGAAGCCAAATTCAAAATAGAACCTTGGAAGGATTTCAAAATTGATGTTGATTTTAGAAAAAATCACAGAGAGACCCATTCTGAAGTCTTCAAACAATTAGATGTTACTGAAAAGGATTCTACGATAGTGCCCACCTCAACTTTCTCTGAGTTTAGCCGATTGGCATCCAGAGATTTTGGTTCTTTTGACATGACCTATTATAATGTCAATACTTTGTTTGGCTTTGACATAGATGATTTATTTAACACCTTCCTTGCCAACAGAGTTACAATTTCTAATCGACTAGGCCAGACCTCAGATCCTATCGACAATGAGACCAGACACGAACTTGATGGGGACAGCTATGCAAGAGGATATGGAAAACTGAGCACACGCGTCGTCGTACCTGCATTTATCGCAGCATATACCAATACTGATGCGAGCACAGTTGACCTAGACTTGGAAGCTCAGGTCGGCAAGAGAAGTTACATCCCTAAACCCAACTGGACATTGAGGTATGATGGTCTGAGTAAATTGCCTTGGTTCAAAGAACGATTCTCAAGCTTTACACTTGAGCACGCCTATAGCAACACCTTCCGTGTATCTAGATTCGAATCAGACTTACAATTTGGAGAAAGAGATGAACTTGGGCTCTTATCTACCAAGCAGAATGGCAACTACTATACACGATTAGAAATTCCTGCTGTTCAGATTTCAGAAAAATTTAGTCCCGTATTGGGCTTAAAAATGAAAACTAGGACCGACTTCACTATGGAGTTCTCGTATGACAAAGGCAGAGACCTGAACCTCTCTATATCTTCTGCAGCACAGTTAGAGGAAGTCTCCAATGAGTCTTGGGCTGTAGGCGTAGGATATACTATTAAGGATTCTAACTTCTTAAAAAAGAAGAAAGGTAAAAACTCAAGAAAAACGAGATCAGAAAAGGATAAAGACAAGTCCGACGAGGATAAGGATAGAACTAGAAACTCTAGATCAGTCACCACTACTAGAAGTAGCGATATGACTTTCTTGCTCAATATCTCCTACAATGATATGAGAACCTTTGTACACGAATTTGACAGACCACAAGAGACAGAACCTATTAGAGGAAATACAAGTTTTCAGATCAGCCCATCTGTAGATTACATTCTCAATGAGAACGTGACGCTTAGGGCTTTCCTTGACTACAACACCAACACCACTTTTGGGCAAACAGTGACAGGCAATCAAGCAGCCGAGGGTGGCATCACCGTAAGAATGACGCTTAAGTAAATTCTAGCATCAAGTAATAAATCAAATTCATAAAAAAAGAGAAGTGCTCACCGCCTTCTCTTTTTTTTTGTCCTAAATTCAATCTGTGAAAAAGTTTCTGATATTCTTAGCTATCGTATATCTACTTATAAGCTTAAGCCTGTACTATACCCAGGATCAATTTATATTTGATCCACATCCTATCCCACAAGAACAAATCCTTAATGGAAAAGAAATCTATATTCCACTCGAAGAAGGTCTGGATATGCATTGCTTGTGGCTAAAGAACAACTCCGATAAAGTTATTCTTTACTTTCACGGCAATACAGGTAATGTCAGGCGGGCAGCCTATCAAGCAGATAGATTTAATGCCAACAATGTAGATGTCTTTATTCCAGACTATAGAGGCTATGGTAAGACTAAGGGAAGCGTACGTGATAACAAACAATTACTCACCGATGCGGCAAAAGCCTATGTATTTCTAAAGCAACACTATGCAGAAAAAGACATCATCATAGTAGGTTATTCATTAGGCTCTGGGATGGCGAGTTATGTTGCAAGCCAAGCAAATCCAAAACACCTTGTACTCGTAGCACCCTTTACCAGTCTAGTTGATATCAAAGATGAATATCTATGGATGTTTCCAGACTTTTTGTTAAAGTACAAATTGTCTAACAAAAAACATCTCAGAGAAGTCAACTGTCCCGTAACACTTGTCCACGGCACAGATGATAGAATTGTCAATTATAATTATTCTGAAGAATTAAAAGCATTATATCCTCAGGCCCATCTGGTCACTAAAAAAGGTATAGGGCATAGAAGAGTTATTTTTAGGATAAATCAAGAAATAGACTCAGTGATTTCTGGCTAATTATCTCTTTTGAGAATGAAAGTCATAAGCTTGGATTACTCTTCTTCTCCGTTCTTTATAGATTTCCTCTACACCACTTTATCAGATTGAGTAGCGTCTTTTGATGCTTGTTAGATCAGATAGTGAGCAGGGAGGTGGTTACCTCAGATAAGACTCCAGACCTCTCTCTGCGGAGACAATCAAGATTGTTGCTAGAAATAACTGTAACATAATTAAGACTGGACATTCTTCTCGTCGGGCTATACCTAGCATTTACTCCAATGTATAGAATTGGCTTGCTCATTGCAATTAGTAAACTTATAAGGGGTCCAGAACTCCTGAAGAGACAATGAAAAAGGAAGGGCATAAAAAAACCGCTGTTCCAAAGGAACAACGGCTTAGATATTTCAGAAAAAATGTTTCCTTATTTCTTCAATGCATCTCTTATTTCTGCAAGTAACGCTTGGTCAGCAGTCGGATCTGGAGCTGGAGCAGCGCCCATAAACTTGATCTTAGCTTTACCTAACATAAACAATACAAATCCTACAATAAGAAGGTTGATGATTGTATTGAACCACTTACCATATCTTATGGCATTAGCTGGAGATCCATCCTCATTTACCTTATCCCCTAGCGCTAACATTTTGTCTCCAAAATCTACTCCACCTGCGAAGTTACCTACGATAGGCATAATGATATCGTTAACAAAACCGTTTACAACTAGTCCTACAGCTCCTGCTAGGATGACAGCTATGGCGAAATCTATCACATTTCCTGTAAAGATAAATTCCTTAAATTCTTTCCACATTTTTATAAAATTTAATTAGTGATTATGTCCATAAAGGTAACTAGAAAATAATTTATATATAAATTTCCTTCATATTTAACCAATTATCATTGATAATCAATGAGTTAGAACAGTAACTAAGCCATAGCAGCAGTACTTTTCTAGGAGTTTGATCTATAGTTGACAATCTTTACGGAGTTATCTGCGCACAAACCAAAAGCGAATACACATGTATGATAAGGCTACAGAAATAGAATTCGTCAAGAAAACACAGACCCTTCTCAAGAAAAACACGCTGAAAGAAGACTATGATAATCTAGTCCAGTCTCTTCAGTATCATGAATGGAAATATTATGTACAGAATAGCCCCGTACTTTCTGACTTTGATTTTGACACCTTATTCAAAAAACTAGAGCATCTAGAGCTACAATATCCAGAACTCGTCGTGGCAGATAGTCCTACCCAACGTGTGTCTAGCGACCTTAGTCCTGACTTTCCTGCGGTAGCCCATCTCAATCCTATGCTCTCCCTAGCCAATTCCTACAACGGTGATGACTTACAGGAGTTCGATAAGCAAATAAGAAAGATCTGTCTGTTAGATGATCAAGCACCTCTAGATTACTTTGTCGAACCCAAGTATGATGGCGGCAGCATAGCGCTGGTCTATGAAAATGACCAACTTCTCCGAGCAGCCACTAGAGGCAACGGAGCAAAAGGCGAAGAAATGACAGCCAATGCCAAGACGCTTCCGACTGTCCCACTCAAGGCCAACTTCTCTAAGTATGGAATCTATAAAGTAGAACTAAGAGGAGAAGCCGTCATCGCCAAAAAAAGATTTCACAAAATCAATGAGGAAAGAGAAAAAGAAGGCTTGGCTTTGTTTGCCAACCCTCGAAATGCAGCGACTGGTGGACTCCGCATGAAAGATGCCAATGAATCAAGAAAACGTGGACTCGAAGTATTTATTTTTCAAATTGCCTACGCCGTAGATGCACAAGGTCAAAACATACTCCCAAATCTAGAGTCTCATAAAAAAACTATAGAGCTGCTGCAAGAGCTCGGCTTCAAAGTCTCGCTTAAAAAAGAACAGGTCTGCAAGAACATCAATGCCGCACTCAAAGCCTGTAATGACTGGGAGCGAGACAGAGAAAAATTTGATTATGAGATTGACGGAGCCGTTGTCAAAGTTGATAGCATAGCACTCCAAACGAAAAGTGGCTCTACACAGCATCATCCGCGATGGGCCATAGCCTTTAAGTTTAAAGCCAAACAAGCCCATACGCAATTAGAAGAAGTCGAATACCAAATAGGAAAAACGGGCGCCCTCACACCTGTTGCCAAAGTAACTCCAGTACAGCTGGCAGGCGTTACCGTATCCTCTATATCCTTACACAATGCAGACTTCATCAAGCAGAAAGATCTCAGAGTAGGTGATACTGTCGTCATAGAAAGAGCCGGAGATGTAATTCCCTATGTCGTTAAGTCATTAGAGGAAATGCGATCAGGAAAAGAAGTGCCGATAGACTTTCCGACAACTTGCCCCAGTTGCTCTAGCACACTCGCCAAAGAAAAGGATGAGGCTGCATGGAGATGCCCTAACTACGACTGCAAAGCCCAATTCCTTCAGAGACTTATCTATCATATCTCTAAGGATGCTATGAACATTGACGGATTCGGAAAGTCTAATGTCGAGACCTTTTATGATAAGGGATGGATCAGCGATCTTTCTGACATCTATAATCTTGACTACGATTGCATTTCCAATTTGGAGGGATTTGGAAGTCGCTCTGTAGAAAAACTAAAGTCAGCAATAGATAAGGCAAAATCAAATCCCATTCACAGATTGCTCAACAGCTTAAGCATACACCATCTTGGCAGAAAAGCCAGCAAACTTATTGCCCAAGAAATTAATCACGTCCTAGAATTAAAAAACTGGAAGGAAGAGCAATACACGGATATAAAAGACATAGGGCCAGTGGTTGCTCAGAATGTATCAGCTTATTTTTCTGACGACAAACATATCGCCGTCTTAGAAAAAATGGAAAGCTATGGCGTCAACCTTCAACAAACAGAATTAGACAAACCCAAACAAGTACGGGCAGATGCTCCACTCATTGGCAAGACGATTCTCTTTACAGGTAGCTTACAAACTATGTCTAGAAAAGTTGCTCAAGCCACTGCCGAAGAAGCAGGTGCCAAGAATATCTCAGCAGTCAGCTCTAAGCTCGACATACTCGTCGTAGGAGAAAAGGCTGGATCCAAACTAAAAAAAGCTCAAGCCCTCGGTACTGTAGAGATAATGACAGAAGAAGCGTTCAATCAGTTAGTCAATTCTTAAGTACAGTAAATGATTATTCGCCCTCATCACTGTAAGCCTTATATAAGGTCTTGACAAACACTTCTGGCTTGATAAAACCTTCGCCCCAAGTCTCATAGTCTTTGACGATAGTAGCGACGTCAACATCTTCTAGTGAAGTGCCTGCTGTTATCGCTTTCATTACTCTACCCTTGACAATAAGAAGCATCTGATGATACCTCCTCAAGTCCTCCTTATTACTAACAGCGCCGTGACCTGGAATGATCGTCGTGTTTGCATCTGACAACATAAGTGCCGCTTCTACGATAGCTATCAAGCCATCTGGATCGCCACCCAAAGCTGTATCTATAAAAGGAAATCTATCCTTGAAAAAGATATCTCCCATATGCAGCACATTGTAATCGCCAAACATAACTAAAGCATCTCCATCTGTGTGTCCTGCATGATAATGAAGCAATTGAATAGACACACCATTATGATGGACTTGCATATTTTTATCAAAGGTAAGTCGTGGCCATGCGGCTTCTGGCTGAGCCTCACTTGTTCTTCCAAATGGTCTGACATTATCCGTCATCAATCTTTTTCTAACATTCTCGTGGGCGATTATCGTAGCTCCTTGCTTAGCAAAATTGGCGTTGCCACCTGTATGGTCTCCGTGCCAATGTGTATTAATGACATACTGGATTGGCTGAGACGAGAGCTCACCTATTGCCGACTGAATCTTATCAGAAAGTGGAGCAAATTGGTTGTCGATCATTACTGTCCCCTCCGACCCTGTAAGGACAGCGATATTACCACCGGCACCAAAAAGGACGTATAGGTTTTCATTAATCTTTTCTACAGTAATTTCGACATTATCAAAACGCTGCGCAGATGCCACTTGAATAAAGAGAAAAGATAAGAGAGATAGAATAATCGTTTTCATACATTATTATTTGACGTGTATGCTCTTGACGAGCCGATGGGATTCGTCTAATACTTTTACAATATAGATACCAGGATTCAATTCTGCAGTGGAGAGACGTGATTGTCCTTTAGTACTCAGCAAGCGCTGTCCACCCATATCGTATAGAGTTGCTTCGACATCTTGGTGTATAAGCCCAGTGATTTGCAACTCTGTAGGTGATTGGGTTATCTCCCATATAGACTCACCGATCTCACTTGTAGAAGTACCCTCGGTACATAAGGCAACATCCCAGAGAGTTGTCTCTCCATCTACGATGTCTATAGTCTGTATCGCTGTCTGGTAACCCTCTGCCACAACTTCTACTTGGTAAGTACCTCCATCTAAGTATCTATGAAAGTTACCTAAGTCTGCTTGTGAAAAGACACTAGAATTATCCATATCGTGTCCAGGTATAAGCACCTCTGCCACGATGGGGTCACCCGTCATACAATCCGTAATTACGCCACGCAATCCATTTAGTGAGGCTTCCATATAATCCAATAGTGCTTGTCGGTTGGCTTCCCATATGAGTGGCAACTCGTCTGCAGGCAGCACTTTCATGTTGCTCAGCTCTACCGTAAATTCTCTACATCGTTGGAAGAAATTCATATAATCTTGTCTCCCTCCACGTACTTCGAACCATTCAAAGCCATTGGTGATTCCATCATCAAATCCATCCATATATCCGTCTGGAGAATTGGCCTGAGCAGAGTTGGCATAGTCTCGCATTTTTTCTATCCACCAATCAGTATCTGCTGGAAGTCTCTGATATGTATCCCAGGGATAATTGGCCACCTCTGCCCCTCCGTGAAAGTTGGCTGACATATCAAAGTCTATAGAGTCTGCGAAATCCATAAAAAATTGTGACTCATCTTGACGAGGTCTATTATCAGGTTGATCCCCATCCTCAGGGTCGGGATAATTTCTGTTGAGGTCTACATTGTTCGCATTTCTACGTCTAGGATTCTCGATTGTCTCATCATCGTTTCCATATGTACCATCTGGATTGGATATCGGATTGATGTAGATATCAATATTATCAACCAGATTTTTTATCTCTTCTGAAGTATCATAGTTGCATAACAGATGATCAATCAACTGCAGCATCAAAGGAAAACCCGCAATCTCGTCTCCGTGCATAGTCGACGTGTACAAGAAATCAGGCTCGTTGTCATCACTCCCTAGATCATCACCTATATGTGCAACCAATAACTTACGGCCGCTTTGTAGGGTGCCTATCTCTATTATCTCACACAACTCAGGGTATTCATTCTCAAAATTTTCCATCATCTCGACATAGGCCGTATAGGTAGGATAGAAATCCATAACTGGTAGGCAGTCCGCAGGATTCTTTAGCGACAATATTTCATCTACGCCTTTGACCTTTACGGAGGTACTCTTGCGTAGTCGCAGCTGGTGGGGTGTGCCAGAAGCCAGCAGTTGTGCATAGCCTTCCTCAGTCGCATAGAGGTGGAGGTCTTGATGCGTACAGCCGTGATCCAGCACCAAATCATTATTCAGCAGCGATCTATCAAAAGTTTCGAAATCTACAGTCACCTCTACGCCTCCGAATGTCTCGAAGTAGATGGCATCAACTTGCTGCTGGGCTTGGGCGGGAAGGACCGCGATGAGACTAAATAAAAGTACGGAGGCTGAGGCTTGCATCTTCCGCATCACGCATTGCTTTGCTTTCTTCATTGCTTTTATCATTGTGTCCTAGTAGATGAAGTAACCCGTGTACCATCACACGATGAAGCTCATTCACAAAAGACGCTTTATAATGTTTTGCATTTTCCTTGACACGATCTATACTGATATAGATACAAGCCTCAAGAGGATCCTTATCCATTGGAAAAGTAATAATATCTGTATAATAATCGTGATTGAGGTATTGCTTATTTATCTCTAAGAGCTGATCATCATCGCAGAAGACATATTCAAGACTAGAAAGCTCTTCTTGATGTTGCTTGGCTACATCTATCAGCCAATTTCTCACAGCATCCTCGTCAGCTAGTACAAAACCAAAAGGTGGCTTTGCCTCAAAATGTATCGACTTATCTTGTTCCGATTCCATTCACCTCTACTGCACTCTACTAAGCAATTTTGAAATGCATCTGGACTGTGCGCCCACTATCTAAGAAATTAATCTGATCAGAAAGTTGTTTCATAATAAAAACACCACGACCACCGCAGCACTCTAGGTTATGAGGCAGGGTCGGATCAGGCACTTGATGCGGATTGAACCCTGAACCTTGATCTGTTATGGTTATAACAACTTCCTTTTGCTCTTCTACACAGTTGACACTAACTGTTTTGCTTTCGTCATTCTGATTGCCGTGTATTATAGCGTTGTTGACTGCCTCGGTTAGGCTAATCAATATATTGTCATAAACTTCTTGAGTAAAATTTGCTCTCTTTCTCATAGATGAAACAAACTTTTCTATACACTGCACTTGGCAGGGGGTCGATTTTAATATTAACTCTAAAGCATCACTCATCAAGGGATAGATTGATAGTAGATTAGAAAAAATGGGTAAAAATATCTTACTGTTCTTTTAGCGCCTTAAAGTACTCATCAACTAGCTGCTTATAAAATGGCCTCAGTGATGGAGATACTTTATTGTACATTTCTGTTTCTGCTTCCCGCTCTGCTAGATATTGCTTCAGTGCAGGGGGAAGTTCTTTTTTCGTGTCTTTTCCAGACTCAGCCTTCCGCTTCTCATCCTTGTCTCTTTGCTTATCAGCTTTCTCGGCTTCTAGTAGTCTTGTGAGTATATCTTGCTGACGTAGGAGCAACTGATTATCCAGCCTCTTGTTTACAAGATCGGTCTCCACCTTGTCCATCTGCTCTATTAATTCATTCAACTCTTCCGATGCGCCTTTTCCTTGCTCACCTCTCTCGTCTGCTAGTTGCTCTAGTGCCCTTCGTAATGCTGCTTGTCTAGCCGCCGCCTTAGCAAAGTCTTTTGCAGAGTTGCCGCCTTCTCCTTCTTGGCCTTCCTTACCCTTCTTGCCCTGCTTTTTGGCCATATCCTTCATCTGCTTATTGAGCCCTTCTTGACCTTGGGTGATTTTGTCCATAGGCACGTTCCCTGGCTTACCAGAGCCACCTGGCTTATTACACATCTGACTACCAGACATCATCCCAGACATCTGTTGTTGCATTTGCTCCATCGACTCAGATAACATCAAGGCTAGATCATTGACGTTTTTCATTACGTGTCTCTGAGATACCATAGCATCCTCCAAGCCCTTCTTTCTTTGTGTAGTCTGAGAACAGTTTTCGCATTCCAGAGACGTCAGTGAATGCTCAAGATTCTCTTTGACCTCTGTAACTTTTTCTGTCACGAAACTTTCTATCTTATCATTTCTTTTCGCTAAGGCGACCAAGCTATCTCTGATCAATCCAAAATCATCTTTGAGCTTGTATTGTTCTGCAGTAATCTTAGTATAACGCGGTGTATACGTTTCTGTATCAGCTAAGTCATCATTCAGCGATTCTTGATCAAAGGACAACATCACAAGATTCTCTAGCAGTTGTCTTAAGGCTTGGATATCTTCCTCCATCTGATCCATCTCTCCTGATTCCATCGCTGCATCCATTGCACTCGCCATCTTCTTCATCTTTTGCGCAGCTTGCTTTTGCTTTTGAGAAGCACCTTGGCTATCACTCTGATCCATCTTTTCTTTACTCTGCTCCATATCCTCTTGGATATCATCCATCTGCTCCTCGTTGTCTTCTCCTAAGTCTTTAGGTCTTTCTAGCTCTTCATTTTTCTCTTCAGTCTCCTTCATCTTCTTTTCCAACTCCTCCATTTCTTCATTGAGCTCCTCTTGCTCCTTCTTCATGTCCTCCGTCGGTGTTTCCGTCTCTTCTGTCTTCTCAGCCAACTCTTCTTGCTTCTCAGCTAGCTCTTCTAGCTTCTCCATTATATCCTCCATCTCCTTCTCGACTTCTAGATTCTTGAAAAGTTCCATCAAGCGATCCATTTCCATCTCCATCTCCTCTTCGTTCATCTTCATCTCCTCCATTTGCTCGAGCATCTCATCTTTGTTAAGCTCCTCCATCAGCTCTTGGATTTTCTCCATCATCTCTTCCATCTCGTTATCCATCACTTCTTCAAACATCTCCTGCATCTTCTCTTGCTTCTCTAGGATATCTTCTTTTCGCTCAGAAAACTCTTCTTGATTTTTGAGATTTTCTTCAAACTTTTCTTTTGCGGCTTTCATCTGCTCTTGCAACTCCCGTTGTCGTTCCAGCAGTTTTTCTAACTCCTTCTTGTCTTCCCACGATGGCTCCTGCTTCTGCAACATTTTTTCTCTCAATTTCTTGAGTTGCTCTTGGATTTTTTTGGATTCATCAAGGGCCTCTTCTAGCTTGTTTTTTATCTCCTCTTCATTAGCATCTTCTTGCTCCTCAAACTCTTCTTGTGTCGGCTTTTCAAATTCCATTACCGAGGTCTTAGCAGACTTAGATCCATTGACACCGTCATTATCTTTGACCTCAAAGAAGTAACTAACTTTTTCTCCCGGCTTCAACTCTAGAGTACTGATGTCGAAAGTGTAATCATACTGTGTCTCTCTGCCTTTAGGATTTTTCAACAACTCAGAATTAGTCGTCTGAGCGCCATTGGCTTTGGTGATTGTATGGTTAAATGTCAAGGCTGTCAACCCATAGTCATCAGAAGCACTACCTACGAAATAAACCAAAGTGGTCTCTGTGCTGTCCACAAAACTCTCCACGCCTATCGTCGGATGCTTATCCGGAATAACGTTCAGTGTGTAACCAATAGAATCTGGTTGCGGCAGATAGCTGTTGGAGATATATACTTTGTACTGATCATTCTTCTTGATACGCTTAGATGCTCTGAAGCCTTGATCAGATCTTCTTTCCGTTTCTATCAACTTACTAGAAGAATTGAATCTCATATTGACTGCCTCTGTATTTTCGGCTACAAAATTCCAAGTGATGGTCGTCCCTTCTGGAATCGTCACGTCGCCCACATTAGACAAACTTTCATCTCTCCTGCCTGTATACCCTGGATAATCAAGCCCTAAAGTAAACTCTGCCAAATTAGGTTTGAGCAATACATTGACTTCGTGGTCTTTGGATTTTACTGGGCCAGAGAAAAAATGAAACGGCACATCCTTCTGCACATTTTTGAATGTATAGCTAAAGGTGTTGTTGTCTTGCTTCTTCATCCTATACTGGAAGTCATCTACATCGATAAAGACTTCATCGGGAAGAGATTCTCCTGAAACCTCTGCCGTTACTGTAAGGTCATCGTATTGGACAACCTTAAGGTCAGCGTTTGCTACCTGAAAATGAAAAGGTGCCGCTCTTTCGAACTCCCTTCCATTATTGATAATCCTATGCGTCGGCTCAGTGATCAAGCTCGGTGCCGCGAGAAGTAGCACCAACAAAATCATCGCTGGAGGCAAGGCGTATTTTAGATACTTTTTATTCTTACCGAGATCAATTGCGGATCTGAATGGAACCAACTTAATATCTTCTGTCTTCTGGTTGATACTCGCCATCACGAGGTCTGAGGCATTTCCGCCCGCCTGCTTTTTAAGCTGAAGGACATTCAGCAATTTATCCTCTACAGAACCGAAATGACTACCGATAATCTTAGCTGCTTGCTCGTGAGAGATCTGACGACCTAAGCTAAAATATTGCATCAACGGGACCAGTACCCAATAACCTATCGCAAGCAACGAAGTGCCAATAAAACCGTAAAACAAGAGCTTCCTGCCACCTTTATCAAAGTAGAAATTATGCTCTAACAAATTGAAGATGATAAAAAGTGCAAGGAGGGCCCCAGCAGTGTAGAGAAAACCTCTGATTATCTGATTGAGGTAGTATTTTCTTGTAAATCGATCTAGTTTCTGGATTAATTGATCGTAATTACTCATATATGATAGACCGTAGTCACGGTTTTTATAGCTTTTGTAGGCAAAATAGCCCGAGGTGGCTTGTTAAGGGATGATTTTGGTATTGTTTATAACCGTAAATACCCCTAAAAGATTCCACGCATTCAATAAAGCTTACAATTTATTAATATGACGGATAAGGTGCAATTTATAAGCTATTAATCTGACCCCTAATTCCCTAGTAATCAAGGATATAGTCTTGACAAGGACGGAATTCTAATCCATCAAAAAGTTAAGTACTCACAACCCCTAATAGCTGACAAAATGCCTTGGACGTCTAAGAGGCTTTCTAAGTACCTTTACCTACGAGAAATGAAAAGGTATAAACGACTAGGATGGCTCATTGTGGTGACAATATTGTCCCAGTCCGCAATAGGCACCTGTCAAGAATACCTTTTTGACTATTCGCCCCGTGTCAAAGAAGTCTATAGGGACATCATCGATCTGAGAGTCACCAGTGCACACGCTAAGCTCCAAGCCTATAGTCAACAAGAGCCTTACAATCTGGCTTATCTCCATATGGAAAGCTATCTGCATTTCTTTCAGTTGTTTATCTCCGAAGAATACCCGCTCTTCAGCACTTATAAAGACAAAAAAAACAAGATCCTCAAAGGTCTAGATCAACTTGGAGACAAGGACCCATATAAGCGTTATGCCATAGCTGAGGTCAAGCTGCAATCAGCACTCATAAGAGCCAAATTTGACGAAGTGATCGGTGGCTCTCGAGAAATGTATGCGGCCTACAAACTCCTCAAAGACAATCAAGAACAACATCCAGATTTCATCTACAACAAAAAGAGTCTGAGCATCATCCACTCGATGATAGAGACCATCTCCTTTCCGGGTATACTGAAGAAAATACTAGGTATAGAAGGCTCTCTGGATACAGGCCTCCAAGAAATAGAAGCACTCATAGCTTGGTCTCAGGCCAATCCTGACTTTATCTTTCAAGAAGAAATAGATGCCATCTACCTCTATATCTTGGCCTATCTGGCCAATGACCAATCCCGCGTGGAAGCGTATTTGCCACAGGCTCGGTTCCAGCCTTCTCAAAGTGCACTCTCTACTTTTATGGTGAGCAAATTCCAGCAGCGCGCAGGGCACAATGAAGCTGCCCTAAGCACCTTAAGAAACAGACCGAACGCTGACGATCAAGAAGCCTTTCCTTATCTAGACTTGCAAGAAGGCATATGCTTGCTACGCAAAGGGGATGCAATTGCGGGCCATCACATAGAGGCATTTTTGTCCACCTTCAAAGGCAGACACTACATCAAGGAAGCACATCAAAAATTGGCCTGGTCGGCTCTACTGTTTGACAAAGATCTCGCTGATTACAAACAGCATATGTCTAAGGTAGAGTCCTCTGGATACCTTGTTGTGGATGCCGACATACAAGCCTGGCGTGAGGCCAAGCAATCTCAGACACCTGATCCGCTGCTCCTGAGAGCAAGATTACTCTATGATGGTGGGTACTACCACCAAGCGATGACCTTGCTCGTAAGAGAGGGGTATCGCTACAAGGGAGATCAACAAGACAACCTTGAGTATCAATATAGGCTAGGCAGAATTTTCCAAGCGCTTAAAAATTATCCCGAAGCCATCCTTTACTACAACGCCACAATGACTCAAGACAAAAAAGGGAACACCTATTATGCGTGCAATGCTGCCCTACAGATAGGTCTCATACACGAGGAGCAAGGCCAATGGAACAAAGCCAAAAAATATTTTGAATTGTGTCTGGAAATGAAGCCAAATACTTATCAGAGAAGTCTACATCAAAAAGCCAAGTCTGGCCTGCAAAGAATTAAGGCAAAGTAGACCGCGCTTCTGCAACAAACTAAAATTTTCTATGAGGCACAAAGCCTTGGCCAACAAGACAACTGTTGCGCTGTGTGTCTATAGAAACAGAAGGTCTATAAATAGATAGGTCCTCGAACTTTTTCGAGGACCTTATCATTAACACCCTTAATATTGAGAATTTAATTCTTTATATTTTTAATTTCTTGTTGTTCTTGTTACGGTTTCAAAAGTAGATATAAACTGAGGTTAAGTCACACATCTGAAGGGTCTAACAGCCGTTCTGACAGGTACTAAGCGATAGGTACTATTTTAAGTACTTGGCGTAGGGGGATTTTTTGAGTGTCGGATATATTACTTTTACGCTGCACGAATATGAAGCCAACAACCAGATCTAAAACCCGATTCAAATCAATAGATGCTCTACGCGGGATAGCCGCACTGCTCGTCTTACTCTTGCACGTCAGTCAGGTATTTCTTCAATCAAAAAAAATTGCTGCGACGGGTGTAGGGATGCTAGACTTCATCAAAGTGATAGATTTGGGACGGATAGGGATAACCATATTTTTTATCATCAGTGGCTTTGTTATCTGCAAGAGTTTTAACTCCAAGGAGAAAGAACTCAAGTCTTTTGTGATCAAAAGATTTTTTAGACTCTATCCGCTTTTTTGGTTTTCGCTGATCGTAGGTGCTTTTGTGCTTTGGCCAATAGGTAAGCAGCATTTAGACCTTGGCATCCTTGCGGGTAATGCCACGATGATACCAGCGTTTTTGGGGCAGCCTTTTGTGATCGGATTGTACTGGACGCTTGAGACAGAATTGCTGTTTTATATATTGATGAGTGCACTCTATTTCTTTGGCGTACTGAGGAACTCTACCGTCATCCTCGGTCTGACCTTATTATGCTATGCGGCCCTAGTTATCTTTATGTTTGTACCAGCAATCCAGCCTAGCCTCCCCCACTGGATGGCGACACCTTATCATCTATCCTTGATGTTGCTCGGTGTCTCTATGCGCTATGCCTTTGAGGAGAGAGAAGATGAGGCTCGGCTGAGTCGTCGGCGCATCGCTACACTGCATTTGCTGCTGCTCCTGGCCATTCCATTTTACATAATTGCCTCTTATCTACTGCGTGGGATAGACGCCAACTTACCTGATGCTATAGCCTACCTTATCGGCATCAGTATTTTTGTTATTGGACTGAAAGCGTTGAGGTCAGCACCGAGCTATTTGGTTTACCTCGGGACCATCAGTTACTCGATCTACTTGTTGCATCCTATTGTCTTTACACTTGTCAGAAAAGCTGTGCTCCAGGTGCCTGCACTCTATGGTTTGCATATCAGCTTCTACCTTGCAATCTGTACAGTTCTTACTATAATTTTCTCAGCACTGACTTATAAGTTTATAGAAGCTCCAGCGAATGCAATTGGCAAGAAATTGGCCCAGAAAAATACCTGATTAGAATTACTTAGAAATCTATTTAACCTAAAGCCATTTCGCCATAAAAACCTTCTTTATATATCAGCCTTGTAGAGAAACATCTTGTTCTATTGATCTATAATTCGTTCAAGGATTCCAAGAGTAGACATTATCGAGAAAACCCTACAATCTAAACTTTATCGGTAGTGTGTATTGTACAGAAACAGGTTGGCCTCTTTGCATTCCAGGAGTCCACCGCTCAGGCAAGTCATTCATCTGCATAACGACAGCTACCGCAGCCTCTCCACAGCCCGACCCGGGATCTCTTTTTAATTTTGGTTCTGTAATCAACCCCGTACGATCAACTGTAAATGTGACTACAGCAGTGCCCTCGACTTTATTTTTCTTTGCCTCTTCAGGATACTCGAGGTGCTTGTAGATAAACTGTAACATTTTTCCGTCTGCACACTTCTTCTTATCTCCTTCGCTGTCAGAGCTATTCTCGCAACCAGGAAATCTTGGCATTTTCTCCACAACCTTAAGGGTCTCTTTAGATTTTTCGGACAATACAGGTGAAGACGGTTTGTCTTGTGCATAGCCATTGATAGAGAACCCGAATAAGCCAATAAGTAAAATAAGTAGATGGTTTTTCATATTTAAAGTTGCTTTATTGATTGAATACTTTAGGTACTAAACCTACTTGGTTATGAAGATAGTTCTTTCATAGCAAATAGCCCTAAAGTACTCTTGAAACTAAGGTGCTAGCAAAATACGTTGGCTTAGAAAGGAGACCTTTGACTTTGGTCACCCAACATCTTCCACCTAGACACAAAAAAAAGGGTACACATTTCTGCATACCCTTTCATTATCTCTTAGAGGTTGTTGTTACAACTTTGCTTTTACGAGTGACATCACATCTTCTGACTCACTTGCGTGCAAGATAGTACCTGCATTGGAGTCAAAGATCATGGTGTATCCATTCTCCTTACCTACGGCTTCTATCGCTGCTTTCACTTTATCCATAATAGGTTGGAGTACTTGTTCTCTTTTCTTCATTATCTTTTCCTGGACTTCTAGTTCGTAGGCCTGAATTTTTTGCTGTTCCTTAGATAGCTCAGCTTCTTTTTGCTGCATTTGCACTTGAGATAATGTCCCCTCTTGGGCTTGCTTAGAATACGTTTGGATCTTAGCATCTAGGTCTTTGACCATTTTCTCTCCAGAGGCAATGAGGTCCTTCTGAAAATTTTCTAGTTGAAGATCTGCCGAGGCTACTTCTGGCAACTCAGATAACAATTGAGAGGAATTGAGATAGCCGAATTTTTGGGCATTCATTGCTACTGAAGACAGCAAAATTGCTGCTAGCAAAAGGATTTTGGTATTTGATAAATTCATATCCGTTTTTTCTTATTTGGTGTGTTGATAATCGATCACTCGCACTACCGACGTGTAAAGTCTCGCAAATGTAGCGTTCTGGCTCAGAACTACCGATAATTTAACCTAAGATTAATGCTTTAAAAATCGTATTGTTAATAATATCATATAACCAGAAGATTAGGCTCTGCGGCGACTTTACAAGGCCAATCGTAGCGCCAATACCACGTGTCTCCCCGCTCCACTGATACCCGAGGCAAAGGGTCTATAGTGCTGATCCAGTAGATTATTCAAAGCGACATTAAGTGTTAGCTGTTCTGTAAGGTTGGCTTGTCCCGAGAGGCTAAATACCTGCCAAGCTGGAGTACCAACCTCATTGCCATCTGCATCGATAGCGGCCAGATCTGCATTGTCAACGCTGCCACCATAGTCTTCTATCCTCTTCCAACTGTTGAATCTATGCTGTGCCATCACCCGTACACGAGGCCAAGCATACGTCAATGCCAGATCCCCATAAGTCGGTGGGATATGCCCGAGTGGCTGGGTGTTGCCCGGTGCTGTGACGGCTGTCCCATCTTGTATGCTCACAGAACCATTGACCTTGAGACGGGTACTTAGCTGGGCTTGACCATAGATGGTAAGCCCTCGTATGGTACCAGAATTAGCGTTGACATTAGCGACCGTATTTAGCGTATCTCCATCTACAAAAACCAGATTCTCTTGTCCTGGCAAACTAAAGTCCTCGCGAATAATGGCATCTCGTAGTCGAGAATAATACCCTGTTACACCAAGTGAAAACTGCGGCACTTCATAGGCGATTGTCAACTCTGTATTCCATACACTTTCGGGATCGAGGTCTGGATTGGGAATGGTAATCTCTCCACCTTGGATTCTGATCTTGGCGAGGTCATCAACATTGGGCGATCTAAACGAGGTCCCCGTGGATGCTTTAAATTTCCATCTATCTAGAGATACATTGACTCCTGAGATGCCGACGAGCGCATTGTTGCTGCTCTCTATCCCATCAAAGAAGTAGGCGGGCCAAGCGACAGTGCCGTCATCGTCATATTGTAAAAAAGTATGCTGTGCCGTATATCTCAGACCATTAATCCAGACTACCTTGGATGCCCATAACTCTAGACTGTGCTGCGCAAAGAGGCCAAAATTCTGCTGCGTACTCCCCCCATTAGGATATCGCGTGACGGTTGGGATTGTTGCCCCTGAGAATATATCCGTCAGCGTCGCTACCGAGTTGACCGCATTAATATGATAATCAAAGCCATAGCTCAACTTCTGTCTCTGCCCTATCTCCTTGGCAAAATCTAGAGTAGCACCCCATACCTGAACAGACTCATCTTGTATTTCTCTATTGGGACTCTCAAAGTTTCTGCTGATCCTCGTCTCCACCAAATCCTGAAAAGACGTAATCAAGGTCAACTTATCGAAAAGACTATTGTCTGCTTGCCACTGGACCCGCGGCGAAATCAGCAACCGTTTCTGAGGACCATAATCCCACTCACTAAATCTCGGTGCCCCATTTCTCCAAGCTATCAGATTGTCATAGCGTGGGATGTCTGTACTTGTTGAATACTGAATATTGAGCTCAGTCTTAAGCTCAGTAGAGGGCTGATAGACCCATTTCTGTAATAAATCCAATTGTGAGTAGCCTGTACCGACTTGTATGTTTTCGTTGGGGTTGTCGACAACTCTATCTTGTCCATCCACTTGCTCGACAAACCATGGGCGCTTGCCCCAATCAGGATACGCCTCGAGTCTTCTGGAACCTGTTCTGAGGTCTCCTCTATCGGAGACACTGGCACTAGAGAGGACTGCCCACTTGGGTGTAGCAAAGGTGTGATCCAAGTGTAAAGTCTTTTCATTGTCTGCAGAGGCATAGCGCAGGTGAGCATTATAGCGATGACTTTTGCTTTCCCCTTCTTTCAGCGCCAATAGAGGATTCTGTGTCCTAAAATGGACAACACCACCCAAGGCCTCACTGCCATACAACAAAGAACCTGCACCAAAGATGACCTCCATCTGGTCGAGGATAGCGGGGTCTATCGTGATAGCATTCTGTAAGTGTCCATTTCTGTAGATGGCATTATTGAGCCGTACACCATCGACAACGAGTAAGATCTTATTGGCTTCAAATCCTCTCAGTACTGGACTGCCCCCACCGAGTTGTGATTTCTGAACGTAGACGCCAGGATTGAAAGAAAGCGCATCGGCAGTATTCTGCGCATTAGAACTAAAAATCTCTTCTGCTTTCATCCTCGTGACTTGATAAGGTAAGTCGATCTCTCTTGCATCCGTCCGACCATAGATGACGACTTCTTCGAGAATTTCTTCATCTGGTTGCAGGTATATCTGATAACCAGCTTGTTGCAGGTCGCTTGCAGATATAGATAATTCTTGATAGCCTAAATATTGGAAGCTAACGGGAAGTGCCTGAGATAAGATCAGCTCTACAACCCCGCTATCGTCGGTAACTGCAGCGGCATCCCCATTGATGACGTGCACCCCTATCATCGGTTGCCCTAGCTCATCTTGCACTATAATCTGTTGCTGAGCTACTACCTGAGCAACCCAGATCAGACTAAGCCAAAGGCAACTGAATACTGAATGTCGTCTTTTCATTAGGTATGGAATTTTTCACTACGATCTTACCACTATGGTAGTTTTCAATGATCCTCTTCGCGAGAGAGAGCCCTAGGCCCCACCCGCGTTTCTTGGTGGTATAGCCTGGATTAAAAACTGCCTTAAACTTATTGCTTTCGATACCTTTTCCTGTATCACTTATCTCTATATACACTTTATTGTCGGAGGTTGTCAGCTGGGCGTGGATACGACCTTGTCCAGACATCGCATCTAGTGCATTGCGCAGCAGATTCTCTATCACCCAGTCAAAGAGATGCGAGTTGATGTTGGCATAGATCGGTGTCTGATTGATATCAGGAAAATCAAAGATGACCTTTCTTGGTGCTCGGCGTTGCATATAGATTTTGCAATCGTGGAGCTCCTCTATGAGATTGATTTTTTCCAGTTCTGGCTTAGATCCTATTTTGGAAAATCTATCAGCGATGAGTTCTAGTCGATTAACATCATTACGCAATTCTACGACGACTTCTTGCTGTTCTGCATCCGTCAGCTTTTCACTCTTAAGGTACTCTATCCAGCCTATTATCGCAGAGATAGGCGTACCTAGCTGATGTGCAGTCTCCTTGGCCATTCCTGCCCAGACTCTATTTTGCTCAGCTTTTCTAGATGTAGAAAAAAGATAGTAAGCAAAGAGCACAAAAGTGCCCAAGAACAAGATCTGAGCTAATGGAAATAAGGATATCCGTCTATACAGCTTAGAATTTTCGTAATAAATTTTGGAAGCGTAACCTACTGCAGTGAGTGGTTCATAACCAGACTTAAGAATGGCTGCTTTTTTCTGAGCCAGAAAAACTTGATCCTCACTGATCTCATCCCCTTCTCCATAGTTATAGCCTATGAGTTTACCTGTTTCGCTCTCTGTTATAATGGGAATGTCTTTGACGCTACTGAGTATGGCCAACTCTATGACCGGATCATCACTTTCGTTATTGATGACAGACTTCTGGGCCTCAGAATATAGCTCTATAAGGCGCAGTTCCTTTGCTGCTAGATTTCTGGCTAAGTATTGGGAATAGACCATAGTCAGAACGACGATGACCAACCCCATTATCGCTAATAGCCATTTCCAAGTCGTCTTATTTTTATAGATCTCCATCTAGAGGGTTAAAATCGGTGTCCTTATTACCGACACACAACCAACGAACTTACTGATTTTAGTATTATTATACTTGGATTACTTTTATGATGACGTGCTTATGATGACAGATTCGAAGACCTTGAAGACCTATACTTACACAGAATTATCGGAGTTGCCAGCGCTCGCAAGAGAACTGAAGACAGCTTTTCAGCATAACCTGATCTTATTTATTGGGGATCTAGGGGCAGGAAAGACCACTTTTATCAAGGAATTGGTCCAACAATATGGATCCACGGACTTGGCTTCCAGTCCTAGCTATGCCCTTATCAACAAGTACAACGCTGATAAGACGATCTATCATATAGACCTTTATCGCCTAGATCGCGTAGAGGATGTCTTTCATCTGGGTATCGAAGAGATCTTATATGGGGACAATCTCTGCCTGATAGAGTGGCCTCAGATTATCATAGACCATATAGACCCACCCTATCATATCCTTAAGATAGAGGTGCAGGAGAGCGGTGACCGGAAAATCACTTTCTCGGAAGTATCGAAATAGCCTTATATTGTAGAGACCTTATTATCTTTTATCAACGCCATTATGTCTGTAGGAGAAAAGAAATTTAGTTTTTCAGAGTTTTTTACGGAAGGTCAGTACCAGACGCAGACAGAAGTGCTGGAGGTCCAGGACAAAAAGCACAACATTACCATAGGTATCCCTAAGGAGGAGAATAACGATGAAAACAGGATCTCGCTTGTGCCGAACTCAATACGAACCTTGGCAGGCTATGGACACCACGTCGTTGTAGAAAAAGGAGCTGGCGAAAAATCTAACTTCACAGATCACGACTTTGCCGAGGCAGGTGCTGATGTGGAGGCTAGTAAGGATAGGGTCTATAAATCAGACGTTATTGTCAAAGCTGCACCGCCGACACTAGAAGAGCTCGACTTGATGCAGAGCGGTGCGATGCTCATATCCCCGATACTCCTGCCTAAAGTAACCGAAGAATACCTCCTCAAGCTCAAAAAGAAAAAAATCATTGCCATCGCCATGGAATACTTAGAAGGCGAAAATGGGGCCTTTCCACTTGTCAGAATAATGAGCGAAATAGCCGGGATGGCCACAATCTTTACCTCTGCAGAACTACTCAGTTCCTCACAAGGTGGACGTGGCATCTTGCTCGGTGGTGTCTCAGGTGTCCCCCCCGCCAAGGTTGTCATACTTGGGGCTGGCGTTGTAGGCGAGTTTGCAACCAAGACGGCTCTAGGGCTAGGTGCTTCGGTAAGGATATTTGACAATGACATCAACAAACTGATGCGGATACAGAATCTCATCGGTAGACATCTACATACCTCGACATTTAATCCTGTCTACTTAGGGTACCAACTGATGAGTGCGGATGTCGTCATCGGTGCAGTCCATAGCAAAACAGGGCGATCACCTATCATTGTCACAGAAGAGATGGTGAGTAAAATGAAACCGGGCTCTGTAGTCGTAGATGTAAGCATCGACCAAGGTGGATGTATAGAAACCTCACGCGTAACCTCCCACAGGAAACCGACTTTTGTCAAGCACGATATCATCCATTATTGTGTGCCCAACATCGCCTCTAAGGTGCCTCGGACAGCCTCTGTAGCTGTCAGCAACATCATCACACCTATCATTATTAAGGCTGGCAATCATAGCTCGCTCGAAGCACTTATATATCAAGGCAATGGTGTCCGCAATGGGGTCTACACTTACAAGGGTGCACTGACAAACCAATATCTGAGCAAGCGCTTCAATATGAAGTACCAAGATCTTAATCTTCTGATAGCTAGTAAGTTTTAAGCCGAGACATTTTTGTATTGTGTTTAGAATAAGTGATCTCAGTAGCCTCTTCTGAGGTAAAACTATCGTCAAAACATGCGTATCTAAGATGTGTCCTTTTTAATTACGTCTAGCTAGGAATAATTGCTAAACATCGAGGAAGTTTTGAATTGATATGCCCCGCTCCTCTCCTCTATCTTTGTATCAAACAAGAATAGTATGCGCTACACCATAAATATTTTCTTAGTTGTTTTTACAGGTCTTTTTCTCTTACCTGAATCTATGATGTCGCAAGATAATCTCCAAAAGCAACTGTCTATCAAGGGGAAAATCTCTCCTTATGGTATTGCTGGACAGCAAGCGCCTGAGCTCAATGTCACAAAGTGGGTAGATGCTCTAGGTAATGCAACAGAAGCATTTAATCTAGCAGATCATAAGAACAAATTTACAGTGCTCTATTGCTTCCAAGCGTGGTGTCCTGGATGCCATAGTAGAGGGTTGCCGGCGTTAAAGGAAATGAGCACAGCACTTAAGGACAATCCAAATGTCACCTTTGCTGCCATACAGACTGTATTCGAAGGCGCCCACGCCAATACCTATGAGCGCCTCTTAGAAATACAAAAGCAATATGGACTCGAAATTCCTTTTGGTCACAACACCCCAGTTGAGGGCCAACGATTACCTTCAGTGATGCAGCAATACCAGACAGGTGGGACGCCGTGGTTTATCTTTATCGATCAAGAAGGTCAAGTCGTCTTCAATGATTTTCATCTCAATACAAAGAAGGCCATAGCGTATCTTAAGACCATACAATAAGGATGAATAATCCCTAGCTTTGGTCTCAATTAGCATCTATGTCCCAACACAAAAACCCTTGGCAACGCCTGAAGACTACTAACGTCTACGACAATGATTGGATAAAGGTACATCACGACGAGGTGATCACACCGGGTGGCTCAGAAGGCATCTATGGTCGAGTCATTTTCAAAAATGTTGCCGTGGGTATCATCCCTCTTGATACAGAATTCAATACTTGGTTGGTGGGGCAATACCGCTACACCTTAGACGCCTATAGTTGGGAAATTCCAGAAGGCGGCAGTCCTCATAATACCTTGCCGCTCCATTCAGCTCAGCGAGAATTGCGCGAAGAAACAGGACTCATCGCAGAGCAATGGACCCCTATCCTCACCCTACACACTTCTAATTCTGTGACAGATGAGAAGGCTGTCATCTATCTTGCCCAAAACCTAACACAAGGCCCCTCGGCACCAGAGGACACAGAAGAGCTTGTCGCCCAAAAATTACCTTTTGCAGAAGTGGTTGAGATGGTACATCAGGGAAAAATCACGGATGCCATATCTGTTGCCGGCATACTTAAAGTGGCTCATATGGTTAGGGAGGGGAAAGTTTAGGCTAGTGATAAATCATAATTCTACACTAGCTCTTCCACCCTCCAACTATGCACTATGCACTAAAAAACTATGCACTAAAAAAGAATAGCCTCTGCGTCTAGCCCAACTATGCACTATGCACTAAAAAACTATGCACTAAAAAAAAGAGCCTCTGCGTCTAGCCCCAACTATACACTATGCACTAAAAAACTATGCACTAAAAAAAGAGCCTCTGCGTCCAGCCCCAACTATGCACTATGCACTAAAAAACTATGCACTAAAAAAAAGAGCCTCTGCGTCTAGCCCAACTATGCACTATGCACTAAAAAACTATGCACTAGTAAATAATCCCGATTCAGCCCCTCTATCACCCTACCCATCTCAACTTAGTTTTATAAAGCGGCACACGACGGCATATTTGCAGTAGTATGATTCCTAAAATAAAAACTAACGACTATGGCCAATAAGATTTTTCTACTGGTGATCACTGCCTTTCTCAACGCCTTTATCTTGAGTGAAGTGCAATCTGCAATGACAGAAGACAATTCGATATTTCTCTATGGGACCATTACGACGGAAGATGACCAGACGTATACGGGGCAGATAAGATGGGGCAAAGAGGAAGCCTTCTTGTTTGACTTTTTTAATGCAACAAAGGTTGAAAATGAGAACCTCATCCACTTATCTCGATCTGAAGTCAAGGAGTTGGACAAACAGAATTCGTGGGTCAGCACAGGATGGTTTGGTTGGTCACGCAGCAGTTACATTAATAACCATACACATTCATTTGTTTGTCAATTTGGCGATATCCTCGCGATAAAGCCTCAGCGGGGCGACAGAGTAAAAGTGATGCTCAGAAACGGAGAAGTGCTCCGACTCTCTGGAGGTTCTAACGACATAGGGGCTACCGTCAGAATCCACGATGCAGAGTTGGGTATGATAAAAATAGATTGGGACAACATTAGCGAAGTCAGATTTGAAAGTGCACCTGACAATATGGAAAGTGACTATGGGGCTCCGCTCTTTGGCCAAGTAGAGACGCGAAGTGGAAGTTTTACAGGTTATGTACAATGGGATCACGATGAGCGACTAGCTGATGACGAACTCAATGGCGATACCAAAGGCGGTGAGTTAGATATTCCCTTTGGAAAAATACAGAGGATCAAGAAAACCTTCAGCGGATCCGAAGTCACGATGCAATCAGGTAGAACTTTTAAGTTGTATGGTAGTAATGACGTAGATGATGACAATCGTGGCATCATCGTCAATATTATGGGTATGGGTCGCGTAGATATACCTTGGGAAGAATTCGAACAGGTTACCTTTTCAGAACCTACGCAGAGCACTTGGTCGTCTAGCTATGAGAGCAAGCCGCTCTCGGGATCAATAGAAACTGTAGATGGCAATGCGTACAGCGGGGAGATCATATTTGACCTAGATGAGCATTACGATTTGGAAATCTTGGATGGCGACAATGATGACTTAGAGTACTCGCTACCTTTTAGATATGTCAGCAAGATAAAACCCAAAAATGATGATGCCACCTATGTCACTTTGCGCAATGGAGAGCAATTACTCTTAGAAGATAGTGTCGATGTCAACGATGATAATGATGGCATCTTAGTCGCTGATGGCCCAGATGATTATAAGTACATCAGATGGTCTGACGTAGAGGAGATTAGATTCCATTAATCTTAGAGGTGGCTGAGATAGAGGAATGCTATAGTTTGGATTCCTTTCTTACTTGCCCATTCTCTTTCTCTCCTTCTTGGAGTAGAGTCCAGACTTACCTCTCTTACCGTTAAAGCTATCTATTTCGCTACCTAATTCATAGTCTGAGCCAGGGCAACCTTCGCCAGTTTTGCAACTAGAAAAGCCTACCATTAAGAAGCCAAAAGCTAGCAATATGAGGAGGTTGAGGACTGATTTCTTGGTATTTTTCATAATTCTGAGGACTAGGATTGTATGTAATCGAAGATAATATCTAGGTTTTAGATCAAAAAATCACGTTTATCGGCCAAAACCCAAGTAAATAAAGGGTTTTTGGGCGATTTTAATATTAGAATCTTTGATTATGTATGCATAAGACCTAATTTTGCGGCTGAACACATTTTTACTTTAATCAAATTATATTCAAATGAATAAAGGAGACTTAATAGATGCAGTAGCATCAAAAGCTGACATCACAAAAGGACAAGCGACTGATGCCGTTGCAGCAGTATTTGATACAATCCAGTCTTGCCTCAAAAATGGAGACAAAGCAGCCTTTGTAGGTTTTGGAACTTTCCAAACTCAAGAAAGAGCAGCTAGAGACGGTAGAAACCCTAGAACTGGAGAAACTATCAAGATCGCAGCGAAGACACTCGTTAAGTTCAAAGCAGGTAAAGCGTTATCTGACGCTATGAACTAAGCCAGCCCATCTTAAACAAAAAATAAAAAGAGGCAATCGAGCAATCGATTGCCTCTTTTATTTTGGCTAGACCTTCCATTCTTCATTAACACCTCCTCTCCTTCCACAATTAGCGCTTCAGATTGCAGCAGTGTGATACTGCTTCATATATTTGCAGCAATTTTAATATATGGCTACCGTATCAAAGCTCCAGAAAATAGCTTCTCAAGTAAGAAGGGATATCATCAGACAGACAGCAGACGCCAACTCGGGACATCCCGGAGGCTCGCTTGGTTGTGCTGACCTACTCACTGCACTCTACTTCAAGGTGATGAAGCACAATCCCAAATTCAAAATGGATGGTAAGAACGAAGACATGTTCTTCCTCTCCAATGGGCACATATCTCCAGTCTGGTATAGTGTGCTGGCGAGGAGTGGCTATTTCAAAGTCTCAGAATTGGCGACTTTCAGAAAAATAAATTCTCGTCTCCAAGGACACCCTGCCACACACGAAGGACTCCCCGGTATCAGAATCGCTTCTGGCTCACTAGGCCAGGGAATGTCTGCAGCTATAGGCGTTGCCCTTGCCAAAAAGCTGGATGGAGACAAGCGTACCATCTATTGTCTTACTGGCGATGGCGAACTCCAAGAAGGCCAAGTCTGGGAAGCGATGATGTTTGCCGCTCATCACAAAGTGGATAATCTCATCACGATCGTAGACTATAATGGTCAGCAAATAGATGGCCCTACCCAAAAAGTGATGTCGCTGGGTAATCTTGAAGCCAAGTGGAAAGCATTCGGATGGAAGGTCATCAAAATGGATGGTCACAACATGACAGAAATTCTCAAGAAACTAGAGGTTGCCAAAAACAGCCTCGGCAAAAAGAAACCTGTCTGTATTCTGATGACGACCGCTATGGGCAGAGGTGTCGACTTTATGGAAGGCACACATAAATGGCACGGGAAGGCCACCAATACAGAACAAACAGCCAATGCGCTATCCCAACTCGAAGAAACGCTAGGAGACTATTAAGACCAAAGAAACTATGCTCGACAAACTAACTTATAAAGAAAAGAAAGCTACAAGAGATGGCTTTGGTGCTGGAATGACGCAGCTCGGAAGACGCAACAAAAAAGTAGTTGCGCTCTGTGCAGATCTCATAGGCTCCCTTAAGATACAGACCTTTATCGATGAGAATCCTGAACGCTTCTTTCAGGTCGGTATCGCGGAGGCCAATATGATCGGTATCGCCGCAGGCTTAGCGACGGCAGGCAAGATTCCTTACACAACGACCTTTGCCAACTTTGCGACGGGTCGTGTCTATGATCAGATCCGACAATCGATCGCCTACTCTCATAAAAATGTCAAAATCTGCGCTTCGCATGCGGGACTTACACTCGGAGAGGATGGTGCTACACATCAGATCCTCGAAGACATCGGTCTGATGAAGATGCTTCCCGGTATGACGGTGATCAATCCAGCTGACTATACCCAGACGAGAGAAGCGACCATCGCTATAGCCAAACACGTAGGTCCAGTATACTTGAGATTCGGTAGACCAGGATGGCCTGTGTTTATGCCCAAAGGTACTTTTGTAATAGGAAAGGCTCTCAAGCTGCATAGTGGTAAGGATGTGACCATCATTGCGACAGGTCATATGGTCTGGCAAGCCGTAGAAGCCACTCGAGAACTAGAAAAAAATGGTGTCTCTGTAGACCTCATCAACATACATACAATCAAGCCATTAGATGAATCTGCAATACTCAGATCTGTCAAGAAAACTGGTTGCTGTGTCGTGGCAGAAGAGCATCAAATGTATGGTGGACTGGGAGAAAGTGTTGCAGGTGTCTTAGCTAAACGCCATCCCGCACCTCTAGAACAAGTTGCTGTCAATGATAGCTTTGGGGAAAGTGGGAAGCCTGATCAACTCCTTAAAAAGTATGGTCTCAGCCCTAAGAACATCTACAAATCAGCAATGAAGGCCATCAAACGAAAGAAAAAATAAAGACTAGCACACAAAAAAACAGCCTCCAAAAATTTGGAGGCTGTTTTTTTTAGAGAGTGACTAATTCTCTACCCTTATAAATATTCTATCTTTTGTGTGAGTTGACTAGACTCATTTATTTTAACTCCTATGGTAGCTGAAAAGGATGTTTCGGCCCGTTCATTATTTTATCGTGACTTGTGTCGTGTGCAATTGAGACTGCCCTTCAAGAACAAACCCCAACTTGTACATCCCTTCTCCAAAAAGATTCTTATTGATCTTTACTTTGTTGCTCATAACTGGCAATTGGAATTCCATCTCGCCCGCATTGTTGAAAATTTGTATAACAGAAATCTCATCGTTAGTCGTAAATGATAGATTTTCTGTCTCAACATCATAAGCGGTAGATGAAAATATCTCAGAAGACTCGATGCTCACAACCTCCACCTCACTAGTAGAAATTAATTTTTCAGGCGTCGTAGATGCGAATGCTGAAGAAACTGCTAGTGTCAAGACTGTGAAGATGATTGCTAAGTTTTTCATTGTTTACCGTTTGTATAAGTAAGACAGCAGATCTCAGTGATACGCTTAATACCCCCCACTACAAGGGCTGCACTTTCAAATACAAAGACCCTACATTGTATGATTCTGACCGCAAGGTTGTCTACTAGCTGACATTGTTCCACCCTGCTCATCCACACAGGCCTGATAAAGAGCCTCGTATTGAGGTACAATTTTCTCTCTCGAGAATTCTAAAGCCTTACTCCTGGCATTGTCTCTAAAGGTCGCGAGCTTATTGTCATCAAGAAGGATGTCTATAGCACCTGCTGCCATTGCTTCTATATCACCGACTTCACTTAGGTATCCCGTATGACCGTGTATATTGACCTCGGGGAGGCCACCAGCATTACTAGAGATGACCGGCACACCACAAGCCATAGCCTCCAGTGCCGCTAATCCAAAACTCTCCTTGGCTGATGGGAGTACAAATAAGTCAGCAAGAGAAAGAAGATCCTCCACGGCATCTTGCTTCCCTAAGAATATGATGTCTCCACAGATACCTAGCGACCGACAAGTGTCCTGTACCTTGATACGCTCAGGACCATCACCGACAAAGAGGAGTTTCACTGGTGTCTTTTCTCTTACGATCGAAAATACCTTAACCACATCATCAACTCGTTTGACTTTTCTGAAGTTAGAAATATGCATTATAATCTTCTCTCCATTAGGAGCAAAATTGGCTCTAGCTACTGGATTTTCCTTTCTGCTAAATCTTTCTAGATTAATAAAATTGTAGATAACGCTGATATCTGTCTCTGTCTCAAAGTGGTCTTGTGTCTGCTTTCTGAGTGAGTCAGATACAGCAGTCACCTTGTCCGACTTATTGATACCAAACTCTACGACTGAGGACAAAGATCTGTCCAGTCCGACAAGTGTGATATCCGTACCATGTAGAGTGGTGACAACAGGTAAGGCCTTGCCCTTAGAGGCTAGAATCTGATTGGCCAAAAAAGCTACCGTTGCGTGCGGGATAGCATAATGTACGTGCAGGACATCCAGATTTTCAAACATAGCTACGTCTACGATCTTACTAGCCAGCAGACTGTCATACGGCGGATGCTCGAACAGTGGATACTGAAAGGTGCCCACCTCATGGAGGTACACATTGGGTATATAATTGACCAATCTCGCTGGCCGCTTGTAGGATATAAAATGAATATCATGGCCCTTCTGAGCCAATCCAATCCCTAATTCTGTAGCGAGCACGCCACTCCCACCATAAGTAGGATAACAGACGATCCCTATTTTCATATGTCTTTCAGTTTTGTATAATCGATATTGTTCTACTCCGTCATTGTCATCATCTGAACAATATTGGATTCTTTTGGTTGATAATATAGGCGTTCTCGCCAATCCACCTCCATCTTTTTTCCTAGTATTGCATTTTTTTTATCAAGCTATAAACGAATAGATCTCATATGGTCGTATATTCTATCAAGGATATTGAGAAACTATCGGGTGTCAAAGCCCACACCTTGAGGATATGGGAGAAAAGATACAATCTCGTCAACCCAAGAAGAACAAAGACCAACATTCGTTATTACACTGATGAAGACTTGAGACACATCCTTAATGTCTGCTTTCTGTACCGCCGAGGCTATAAGATTTCCAAAATAGCAAAGATGGACAAAGAGACACTTAAGCAAGAAGTGTCGAGTCACTCTAAGCTAGATCTCTCTTTTGAAGATCAGATAGATGCGCTCCTCCTATTTGTGATGGAGTTAGACAGTTACAATTTCAATCAGATTCTGGATCAACATATATCCCAGAAAGGAATGGAAGAGACAATGTCTTCTGTTATCTACCCTGTACTCGACAAACTGAGTATGGCGTGGCTGGCTGGTTCCTTTACTTATGTACATGAAGCCTTTGTCATACAGATTATCAAATCCAAAATACTGGCCTCCATAGAAGCTCTGGATGACCTCGCTGACTACAGTAACAAATATGTCATATATCTCGCTGATCAGGAGCAACAGGAACTGAGTCTGCTCTTCTTTCACTACCTACTCAAAAAGAATGGCAATAGAGTTATCAACTTAGGTACTGGAATTAATCTTTCTGATGTCGGCTTTTCTATCAATGCAGTACAGCCCGATTATGTCTTTACCATAATTAACGAAGGCAATACATCCATACCCTTGGAGAATTATACAGAACAAATCTCTGGCCAATTAGGTGACGCCACCTTACTATTAACAGGATATCACGTGATAGCATCTGATCATCTTAACTGGCCCGATAATGTTGTACGGCTATCAAGCTTGATGGAAGCCCTCAACTTTGTCAATGATGCTAAAAACAAGAGGAAAGCATCTTAAAGCTTACTGCTTTTCATCAGAGACACCACCAAATCCTTCTATCGTCAAGATCAGCTCATAAGCCATCTTAGCATTAAGACGCTTCTTGACCATCTTCTTCTTTCCCTTTCCATTAAATCGATACTTGAAGGCTACCGTGTTGGGCGCAATTATACCTTCATTCTCCGCTATAACGGTTACGGAGTTGGCCGCATTGGTATCTACGTCAAATCTGAATTTTTCTGGCGTAGCACCTAGCATATGATTTTGGAGGATCACTTCATCATTGAAAGTGACTGTGATAGAATCTCTATCTAGGAGGTCAGGATCAAAAAACTCCAATTCCAAATATTCTTGAATGGGCTCAGGCGGAAGTGCTGGTTCAGGGCTGACCTCCACTATAGCTTCTTTGGTTTGCTTGAGTTTTAGATTGAGTGGATAAGCATCTGTATTGACCACCTTCTTGGTGACTATTTCTTCTAGTTCTTCCATCTTTTGCGGATAGGTCACCTCATACTTGATAGGGCGATCGTCATAATGCAAAAACTCTGCGCCTTTATCAGACATCAGCTTGTTCATCTTGGAGACAAATCCTGGACTGATACTATTGTAATACGAGAGCAACATACTGTTATGGATATAATAG
>CALFUU010000019.1 GCA_937929835.1 uncultured Saprospiraceae bacterium
ACACGGCACCGTGCAGGCATCTTGACCTACTGATACTGAAAAACTGCTCGCACAAGAACCATCAGTCGCATCTGTAGTCGCATATACAGTATAGGTGCCTGCAGCTAGACCTGTAAAAGTCCTAGTATTGCCCCAAGCGCCTCCATTGAATGCATATTGGTAACTGCTACCAGATCCACCAGAAGCATTAATCGTTACTGTACCATTATTTATCGGACTGCTACCGTTACAACCCGCATTTGTAGAAGATGCAGATACCGTAGGCGGCGTACAAGAAGTAACACAATAATCTGTATTAATATTCCATACTTGATTACAATCACTTGTTATTGCACGTGACTGATCAAACTGAAGATTACTAAAATTTGCTGGTGAGCTTGTAACTCTAAATGTAAAACCAGCAGTCGTATTATAATCAATAGTTGCGCCACCTGCCAAAGTAGACAAATACTGTGGGCCTGAACCTGGATATGAATAGAATATATCTACAGGACAAGGTCCGTTATTAATTAATTCAATATTAGGAACACAAGAACTACCACAATCAGTTTGCCCAACTGTAATATTGTAACTTGCCATACATGCTGCATTTGCTGGATTAGTAGTTACAAATGCTGTATACGTGCCTGCAGGCAGTCCAGTATACACGTTATTAGAAGACCAGTCACTGCCTGATAGCCCATAGAGGTAAGCCCCTCCAGATCCACCAGAAGCATTGATCGTCACTGTTCCGTTAGACACAGGTGATGTACCACTACATCCTGCATTGCTGCTAGTAGCAGATACATTTGGTGCAGAACAACTGGTATTACCTCCTCCAGAATTACAAGCAGGATCATCTCCCGTCATAACATCTTGGTAGGCACCGCTATTAGGTGTCCACTCGGAAGCACACATCGGTTGATACGTACCATTGAGCACATTGTTAACGATATTCTGTGCCGAAGAACCAATAGGAATGGCAACGTTATCTGTAAAATACCAGACAGCTCTCTGAGTGGCAGAAACCCCATATTGGGACTGACCTCTCATTGCAGCGGTGACATTAGGGTTAGTAATGTCCTCTGGTGTTGTATCGTAGGTATAGCCTAGCCCGTCAGTACCAGAAGCTTGTGTATACTCTACACAATAACCTTGGTAATTCCCACCACTAATGCTCATAACCGGTGAAGGTCCTCTAGAACCTACTGCAGATTGTCCAGACAACTGCAAAGCCGATAACAAGCACAAGAGTGCCGTCCATACAACGATGTTATTAGAATAATTATTAAAAATTCTCATTAAATGTAATTAGGTTTAGTTTATAAGGTTGATTGATTAAGATCTAGCGTAAAAGAGTAACTACGCCTACTTCTATTCCGATTTACAAAATCTATTTTACCTTTTGAATAAGACATATCTGCTGATGTAGACGCAATGTTTACACCATTAGAAATAACGCCATCTGAAGATGATCTGGCATTTGCATCCCAGACAGTTAGCTCTAGAGGTTTCTCTAAAGATCCACTCTTAGACACTAAATTGAAAACCATCTCTCCAGCGCCATCAAAAGACACTTCAAGGTCTACCCCATCATAAAAATTGGGGTATACAACAGACGCATATACATGCATATCCATTTGTTGTGCTTGTAAATATTGTACAGCAGTGTCATTATAGACGGTTGCTATATTTTCCTTAGATGATCGAATAAGCTCCTGGCCTTTCGGCTGGACCTTGTTCATATCACTAAACAGTAAGTAGGTACTGACTTCGTGAGCGCCAGTAACTACATTTGCTTTCTTGAGAATCTCAATTCTATCAGATCGCAAAATTATTTCCTTATCTTTCTGTACGTTCTTGATAAGACTATACTTATCGCCGACGACTTCATGGATAAAGTGACCAGTGTAATCTTCTTTCTCCCAAAAAGAAGACCTGGAATCTTGTGCACTAACTGCAAAAGGCAGTAAGAGGGCACAAAGAACCCAACAGGTTAAAAATTTGACAAATTTCATTCGCATAAAAAATTTCAGTATTTAGGTTTAAAAAATATTAGGTTTCAAAATATATCGAACAACAATAGACCCTAACGCAGCTAGTACGTGGGTCATTGGTCATTATCGTCTAAGTGGCTCGTAATAAAGAGCCATTTGTAATTAAGCTATGAGCTAGCCTTTCGTCTAGCTTAAATAAGTTATACTTAAGGTACTCACTCGTCATTAAGGTCTTATCTAAATAATCTATCTGACTACTGTAAATACAAGAGACTGTTGACCTACTAGTGATCTCACTATTAGATACCTGGGATTGGAAGATTGGGGATATAAAATTTGATTCGAAGAGAAGAGATATAGACTTTACCGTCTCAGACACACCCGCTATCTCTGAAGTGCTCAATGACTTAGCAGCTGGTGACATAACATCACTACCGCAATTCACGAAAAGCAAGATAATTAGGTGTTTAATCTTCATTCTCAAAACCTTTATAGATTTTAGCTAAGGCTACTGTATAGACAGTCTGATCATTGTGTTACACTTATATCTAAGTTGCAACTGACAACCAATTGTCATAATGAAAAATGAAATGCAAAATATTTGTCACTAAATCTGATCCAAACATTTTCAGATCTCCTTCTTGCGATTTGCAATCATAATTCACTCATCTATGTAAAGACAACATATTAGAAAAGCACCCCATATGATATTTGGGTATAATTGATATATAAAAAGGAAAATATGTTGAGACGGAAGACCAGGTTCTTAAGCTATCGAGTCACAGATGATCTTAAAAGTGCAGAGCAGGTAAGCTATTTACGCTACAGTGTTACTTGTCTACTTCATTCAACTTGTTGATTAACATCGTCTTATATATTACAGGTGGTTAGGGAGCTGCACCAATTTTGTGACTCACTCTACACGAAAGGCATAAAACAAAATAAATGGGGTTAGCCTGCAAACCATATGCTCTATGCTAGAGCTCATCTAGTTAGTATAAAGATGCCTTGAGCATTTCGCCATCCTTAAAATGATAATTTGGGCTTGAGCCTAGAACACTAACTATCCACTAGCGTAACAGCGCCAAACAGTGCCCACCAAGTAATGAAGCAGTGCAGAATGCACCAAATGGAGGCTGCTGATATTTTTCTGTGTCCACGCAGGTCCTATACTTTAACTATGTATACTTAGTTTCTTTTGCCTGCCCACACAAAATGCCTTCACATGTATCTAGCTAAGAACTTGATAACATATTCTTAGTGACAAGACAATATTGGTCTTAGTGTAGAATGTATAGATAGATAATCGCGATAGACAGCTTCGTATTAACAAAATGCTTGTCTATTAGCTATAGGACTACTTACTAAGCGTCTAAGGAGCGCCTTCTTTTAATTTCTTTAGAAATGTAGCTTAGCTCACGGCTCATATCACTAGCCACAGCTTTGTTTTCCTGAGCACGTCTTATTAAATATGGGACGACATCAGTGAGCGGACCATATGGCACATATTTTGCGACATTAAACCCCGCCTTCGCTAAGTTGAAGGTAAGATTGTCTGACATACCATAGAGCTGGCTAAAGTTAAGATGGGGATGATTCTTAGCTATACCTCTATCTATGATCATTTGAGCAAACAATCTAGTGCTCTCTGTATTATGGCTGGCACACACTACTGATATGTCCAGATAATTATCAGTGCAGTATTCTAAGGCCTTATTATATTCTCTATCGGTCAGCGTCTTGGTTTCATTAATCACAACAGGAAGTCCATAATGACCAGCTTCATTGCGCTCTTTATCCATATAGGCTCCTCTGACAAGCTTGGCACCTAGGAGGTAATTTCTTTGTTGGGCTCTTTGATGTGATTGTACCAAAAAGTCATACTTATCCTTTCTATAGAGTTGGAAAGTATTGTAGACGATTACTTTGTCTTTGTTATACTTCTCCATCATATCATCCACCAGTGCATCTATGGTAATCTGCATCCAACTTTCCTCTGCATCTATCATCACGCCTACTCCTAGCTCATAAGCTCTTTTACAAATTTTATCTAGTCGCACCAGTAGCTTTTCTTTGTCACTTTGTTCCGTAGCGGTGAGCTCTTTATCAGATTGCATTTTAATCAGCAAATCGTTATCGGCAAGACCTGTAATTTTGGTAGATATAATCGGCACGGATTCATTGGAGGCCGCCATTTCGATAGCACTAATAAACTCCTCGACTACAGCATCTAATTCAGATTCTTCCGACTTAGCTTCTGCCCCATAGTCCAATATAGTTAAGGTATTATACCTGCGTAACAAGGAGATGACATTTTGTGTGTCGAGTAGGTTCTCCCCTCCCACAAACTGCTTGAAAATTGTCGCCTTGATGAGCGGTTTTACCAGAGGCAATCTTAATTTCAAAACCAATGGTGTCAATAGTGATCCTAACTCTACCAACCATCCGCTGTTCATTATAGAAAACAATTGGTGGGTCCGCTTTAACTCTTTGTCTGACTTATAACTAAAAGCTATTTCAGTATTATCAAAGTCAATCTTGGTCACAGAAGTATCTGCCATTGCTAATAAAAATTTATTCTAACTATTCCAAATTTCCCAAGAGGCCTCTGCTTGCAATACCAACATTCTAAGTCCATTGGAAATCGAGGCTCCTTGTGCTTCAGCTTTTTCTAAAAATACAGTTTTTTCGGGATTGTATATGAGGTCGTAGGCCAAATGCTTCTCGTCAAAAAAATGATAAGGTAATGAGGGGAAATCAGCCAAGTTCTCTTTATTGCCTAGGGGTGTTGTATTGACTACAAGACCGACTGACGACATTACAGATGCATCAATATCTTCATAGACAAAATCTCCACTTGTCCTAGACACTATAGCGTAAGAAAAGCCAAGCTTTCTGAGTACAAAACTAACAGCCTGGGCTGCACCGCCAGATCCCAAGATTAAGGCTCTCTGGTGGATCTGGCTGAGGAGACCTGTCTCCAAGATACTCTGCTCAAAACCGACGACATCTGTATTGTATCCAACAAGCTTAGACCCTACACGTTTTATGGTATTTATAGCACCTACCGCCTCTGCTACAGGGTCTAGCTCGTCGACGAGCTCTGCCGCTTTTTTCTTGTACGGCATTGTTACATTGCATCCAGAAATATCTTGTTCTAGCAGCCATTCTAAGCTCTCTAAGGCATCTACCTCATAGTTCTCATAGCTAGCGTCTATGGGGGTTTCAGCAAATTTTTCAGTAAAGTAGGGCTTAGAAAAGCTGTGTACTAGAGATTGTCCGATAAGTCCATATTTTTTCATTCTACTTCCCCTTGCCTTGTATAAGTATTCCAGCTGTATGCCATAGTATTTTGAAATCTAGAGACAAGGACATATTCTCTAGATAAATCAAATCGTACTTCATTCTTTCGAGCATCTGGGCAACATCTGAGGCATAACCAAACTTAACTTGTCCCCAAGAAGTAATCCCAGGCCGCACCTTAAGTAAATGCTTATAAAGTGGATTCTGTTCAGAGATTTTATCGATAAAAAATTGTCGCTCTGGCCGAGGGCCTACCAAGGACATATCTCCAATCAACAAATTGAAAAACTGCGGAATTTCATCCAACCTCCACTTCCTTATTATTCTACCAAAAGGTGTAATTCTAGGATCGTGATTCTGTGACAATTGGGGACCAGCTTGCTCTGCATCCGTGTACATAGATCTAAACTTTAATATACGGAACGGCTCTCCATTTTTCCCTATCCGCGTCTGCGAATACAATAGTGGTCCTGTTGAACTCAACTTCACGCCGATACATAGAAACAAATACAAAGGCAGACATAACAGTATCAACAAAATAGCGGCAACAATATCAATCGTTCTTTTTATTAATTCTTGAGACTTGGGCATCAGGTCTTGGTCAATTTCTATTAGCGCAGCTCCATAGACGTGGCGCATCTTGACCCTTCCTAGTAAGTGCGCATAGAGGTTAGGCGTTACCTTTACCAATACCCTATCACGCAGCTCATACAATTTATTCATCAAGACATTCCACCTTGTCTCTTCCAGCTGTTCTGTAATTATAATTTCTTCAATATTATTTTGTTCTATGACGGCTTCTATATCAGACACCTCACCGAAACAAATCAGATTGTCATACACAGTATTCTTCTCCACATCTCCATAGGTGACATAGCCAATTATCTCGTGGCCTATCACACTGGAATCCGTATCCAATTTGTGTATAAAATCAATGCAGCTTTTATGACTTCCGACGATGAGTGTATTGTATCTTACCGCCCCACTAGCGAGCCTCAACTTGGCCCAAGTAAGTAGCGTAATCCTAGCGCCGACAGTCAGGAAAAAATGCAGCCCTAAAAGGATAAAAAATGGAACGACGTAATGTGTATGGGAGAAGACTGCATCATCTATCATTACTGTAAAGAACAAAAAGAGGCAACCTACTAGGGACAATACCAAGGTCCTTCTAAATGTCGCAAATCGAGAATAACGATAGATGTCAGAATACTTATCAAATAAAGAATAAAATATAATCCAACATAGTGGGATGACCATCAACCCTAGCATCAATCGCTCGTCAGAGAGGACTTGACTTACAGATACAAACTGACCCTCTAGGAACTTTCTCGCAATAAAGAAAAGGAACCAAGCAACAGCGGCCGTCAACCAATCTGTGAATCGGTACAAAAGAAGTTCTGACTGACGTCTTATCTGTTGCATTTTCGGCTGAGGTTTACTAATTGGCCTGATGCACTAATTTAACATTATCAAACAATATGATCCCTGTCTTTTCAATATTCGAGTTGAGCACATCGAGGGGTGCTCCGGCTACCAATAGCTGAAAAGCCTCAAAGTCACCGCCATTTAAGGCAGCAGAGAGATCTAAGTAAAGCTTGGTCCAGACATCTGTAGAGTTCAAGACTATGGTGAAATCGGTCGTAAAATTGCCGTTTTCATCAAAACCTACGTAACCCAATATGAACGGTATCTCACTCTTAAAGTCAATCTCTAGATACACCTCGGAGGCACCAAACATAGACGTTTCAAAGAAGTCTGTCGTCTGGCCAAAAAGATCGGGGATGGTATCAGAGACGTATTTGGCACAACTGAGGCCATAGGCTACTTCATCAGGATCAGAAGTTATGGTAATAAATTTGTCCTCGTCGCCATCTATATCGTTCTCATAAACCTGAGAGTTTTCGAAATCCTCCAATACAGAAAATACGATATCATCCTTATACTCAAAGACCAAATCCATCTCGACAACTTCATTGGGTCTGAAATCCATCTCTAGCGTAATCCGCTCGTAAAAGGGATAATCCTTAGGATTTAAGGTAAGGCCATTATTCCTGATTCCAGCAAAAAACTCAACCCGCACGATGTCGTCTTCGGACAGAACTGGAATACGGGCAGGGTTATCAGGTGTCACCTCAAAAATACCGACTGTAAATCCATCCACAAAGACCCAAACATCCCTTATAGCATGCGAGTTGGCACCTTGATTATCCGTAGTGATGAGGTCTACTGAATTGACTTGAACAAACATCGGGACCTGATCAAAGTTATCGTTGAGATTACAACCTGTAATGAGTACCCAGACCAATCCTAAAACAAAGACAATATTTCTCATATTTCTGACATTGAAGCTTCTGCTATTCTCTCAATTCTATCTGCTAAGACACTTGAATTAAGCGCACTTTTAAAATCTGATTGGGAAGGTACGCCATTCTTAATGGACTGATAAAAATCTCTCTGTTCTTGGACAATTGCATTGCCTTTAAGTTCCCCAGAAGACTTAAGCGTAATATGCTTCTCCACATCACCGACTTTGAGGGGCATACTGTGCTCTACTGGTTCTTGCCCTATTCTGATGATCTGGCTCTCACGCTTAGCAAGATCCATACTCAGGTATGCGTCTGACTGGAAGATTCTGAACTTTCGCATATTCTTCATGCTCATGCGACTTGCCGTCACATTGGCTACACTGCCATCTTCAAACTCTATGCGGGCATTACATATATCCATATTATCTGTTAGCACATTGACGCCTGTAGCCTTGACTTCCTTGATAGGACTATCCATCATAGATAAGATGAGATCTAAGTCGTGAATCATCAAGTCGGATACGACGGAGACCTCGTTGCCCCTTTCGTTGAATTGTGCAAGTCTGTGCACTTCCAGAAACCTTGGCTTATTGATTTCATTAGCTACAAACTGATAGGCGGGATTATAGCGTTCCACAAAACCTACTTGCGTAATGAGATCTGGCTGCTCTTGGGCTGCTACAGTCAGAGCTTGGGCTTGGTCTATAGAGCTGGCTAAGGGCTTTTCTACAAAGCAGTGTTTGCCAGCTTTGAGCACTTGCGACGCTATGGCATAATGCTGGTCTGTAGATGCGATGACCAAGCACGCATCTACGGCATCGATGAGAGAAGCTTGTGAGTTATAGACTCTATGCCCCTCGTACGCTTCTACATCAAGAATAGGGTCATAGATGCCCACCAGCTGAAAAGGTGTTTCTTCTAGACATCGTAAGTGTATCTTACCTAGATGTCCGAGTCCAAAGAGTCCCACCCGCATCCTAACTGTGGTTAAAATAGGTGAACAAGAAAATACCTAGCATAACGAGTACTGTCACCGCAATCATTTTGAGTGATAAACCTAAGTGGCGGGATAACTGCTTGATCTCTTCTTTGTGTTGAGGATATTTCTCTGTGACCAACACTTCTCTTGCCTCCGCACTCAATACATCGGCAGGATTGAGCTGGACACCTTTCTTGTGTAAGTCTCTAAATCCACGCATTATCCGCAGCCTAAAGTAGATGTTGATACCAACAATCAAGATCACTAGTGGGAGGACAAACAGGGGAAGGGCACTTAGATTAACCAAAAAATTTCATTTCTTTAGTAGGTCTTAAATCCATACATCTGTCTAAATCAAAACCCAATGAGCACAAAGGTAATCATACTCAGTATTATCACAGTCCTATTATCCACATTTGCCAAGGCTCAAGTAGATCTTAACTATTACTTGCCTGACATCCAGTACGACCAGAGTCTGCCTACCCCAGAGTCTGTCTTAGGGTATCAGATAGGAGAATGGCATCCCTCACATGATCACTTAGAAAAATACCTCAAAGCACTCTGCGAGGCAAGTCCCAAGTGCCAATATGAAGAATATGCAAGAACCCACGAGCACCGCCCGCTTTTCTTTTTGAGGATATCTAATCCAGACAATCTTAACAATCTAGAAAACATAATAACCCAGCGGGATAAGCTTGTAGACCCCTTTACCGCTGAGGTGGATATGGAGGTGCCGATGGTCCTCTATCAAGGGTATAGTATCCACGGCAACGAAAGTAGTGGCGCCAGTGCCTCGCTACTTGTCGCTTATTATCTGCTCGCTGGAGAAGGTAAATACTTGGATGAACTGTTGTCTTCTAGTGTCATCTTTATAGACCCGTGTTACAACCCAGATGGTCTACATAGATTTAGTACATGGGCCAATATGCACAAGCATAAAACGCTAACCTCGGACCCCAATAGTCGAGAGTTTAATGAAGTATGGCCAGGAGGCAGGACGAACCACTATTGGTTTGATCTGAATAGAGATTGGCTATTTAACATCCACCCTTCTAGTAAGGGCAGAATCAATACCTTCCAAAAATGGAAGCCGGATATCTTGACGGACCACCACGAGATGGGGACCAACTCTACTTTCTTTTTCCAACCCGGTGTACCGAGTAGAACCAATCCCAATACGCCTCAGAAAAACCAAGACATCACTGGAAAAATAGCCCAATACCATCGACAAAACCTAGATAGCCTCGGTTGCCAATATTTCTCTAAAAAAAGGTTTGATGACTATTATTACGGTAAGGGCAGTACTTACCCTGATATACAAGGGTGTATCGGTATCCTGTTTGAGCAAGCCAGCTCACGTGGGCACCTACAAGAATCTGATAATGGGCTCTTGAGTTTTCCATTTACCATAAGAAATCAAGTGACGACCTCGCTTTCGACGCAGCGCGCTGCCCTAGCACTCAAGGATAAGATTATCGCGTATAAGAGAGACTTCTACACCAATCAAGAGGCCAACAGAAAAGGCTCTTTTATATTTCAAAGTGCCGACGCTTACAGAACAGATTTTCTTGTCACCATGCTACAGCGACACGATATCCAAGTGAATCGACTGGCCAACTCTCAGACGATAGATGGCACTTACTACGATGAGGAGACGAGCTTTGTCGTATCGAAAAACCAAAGACAGTCAGGATTGATCAAAACCATATTTGAGCCTGTCAATGAATTTCGAGATAGCATTTTCTACGACGTGTCAGCGTGGACAGTTCCCCTAGCCCTAGATATGGATTTTGCAGACCTTACCGAAGAGTTGCCAGTAGCAGAGATTCCTCAGAGTACAGCCAGCATCAAAGTCGCAGCAGCTAAAGCTGATTCTAAGGGACTACTTATCGATTGGTCTAAGTACGAGGCGCCTCAACTCCTATACAAGCTTATGCAGGACGGCACCGACTTATCTGTACTCACAAAGGCGACCACAATTGATGGTATAGACTACCCCAGCGGTACAGTTTATTTAGGTCTGCCAGAAGATATGACGGACAGAAAAAAAGTGATCGACCGCATAGAAGGCCTAGGAGTAGAAAATACAACCTGGACCAACTGGGTGCCAAAGAAAAGGACCAAGATGCAGCAAATAGAAAAACCCTCCGTTGCCATCATCGTTGGACAAGGAATTAATCCCTATGAAGCCGGTTCTACCTGGTACCAAATTGATCAACGCCTCGAGATGCCTGTAACGATGTTAGATTTTAGACAACTGGGAAGAGCAGATCTCTCGCGGTATAATGTCATCATAATGCCAGATGGTCGATATGGTGCATTGGGTACAGGCGAAAATCTCAAAAAATGGGTAAGAACGGGAGGTACTTTATTGGCTATGCGCAGATCTATAAGACACCTGACTAATAAAAAGTGGATCAAGCTCCAAGAAAGAAAGACTACAGATAGTATTCCTGATACAGACCTTGCCCGAGGCGCACAAGTAGTCGGAGGGGCCATTTTTCAGGCTAAGATTAATACAGAACATCCATTATTCTACGGATATGAGGATGAGATATTGCCCGTCTTTAAGCGAGGCACACAATTCTATGATCCACTCAAAGAGAAATATACCCCTCTCAGCTACTCCAAGAAAGCCTTGTTAAGTGGCTATGCGTCCTCACAAAATCGAGAACTGGCCTCTGGTGCTGCTGGCCTCACCTGCCACAAGTATGGTGCAGGCAAGATTATAGCGATGGTGGACAACCCCAACTTTAGAGGCTATTGGTTAGGAGGGTCCAAATTGTTTGCCAATTGTCTGTTTATGCATAAAGCCATTAGTGAGGGAAACCTAGCCGATTGAGGCCTAAAAAGTGCTTATATGGCCATTATTATCTACTTTTGCGGCCTTTAAATACATTTTACACACATAAAAACATAAAGAGACAATATGAGTGGAACGCAAATCACGATGTCCCGAAGAGGGAAACTTCAAGTACCTAAGGATCCGATTATTCCTTTTATTGAAGGTGATGGTATAGGACCAGACATATGGGCAGCGGCTCAGAAAGTCTTTGATGCAGCAGTAGAAAAATCTTATGCTGGCGACAGAAAGATACACTGGAAGGAAGTGTACGCTGGCGAAAAAGCCAATGCTAGAAAAGCTGGCGATTGGTTACCACAAGAGACAACAGATACAATAGCAGAACACCTTGTAGCCATAAAAGGACCTCTCACAACACCCGTCGGTGGAGGATTCAGATCACTGAATGTGGCGATCAGACAGAGACTCGACTTATACGCGTGTGTAAGACCTGTCAAGTGGTATAGAGGTGTCCCTTCTCCAGTCAAGAAGCCTAACCTAGTGGATATGGTGATCTATAGAGAGAACACTGAAGATATCTATGCAGGAATCGAATATCTACACGGTACTGAAGAAAATGATAAAGTAAAGTCATTCTTGATAGACGAAATGGGAGCTAAAGGGATCAGATTCCCTGAGACGGCATCTATTGGTGTCAAGCCAGTCTCTGTAGAAGGAACGGAGAGACTTGTAAGAGCCGCTATCAATGCAGCTATCAAGAATAAAAAAGCGAAGTCTATAACGCTAGTCCATAAGGGTAACATCATGAAATTTACAGAAGGTAAATTCAAAGAATGGGGTTACGAGTTGGCTAAGAAAGAGTTTGGCGCAACTGATCTTGATGGTGGACCATGGCAAGTGATCAAGCATAAAGACAGAGAAATCATCGTCAAAGATGTTATCGCTGATGCATTCTTACAGCAAATCTTATTGAGACCAGCAGAGTACGATGTTATCGCGACGCTGAATCTCAATGGGGACTATATCTCTGATGCGCTAGCCGCAGCTGTAGGTGGTATCGGTATTGCCCCTGGTGCCAACATCAATTACGAGACTGGCGTAGCTGTATTTGAAGCGACACACGGTACAGCACCTAAGTATGCAGGACAAGACAAGGTGAATCCGAGTTCAGTAATCCTATCTGGTGTGATGATGTTTGATTACCTCGGCTGGGGTAAAGTCGGTAAGACTATCGAGAAAGGCATCAAAGGTGCTATCAAGTCTAAGAAAGTCACTTATGACTTCGAGAGACTGATGAAGAACGCAACTCTAGTGAAGTGCTCTGAGTTTGGTGATGAGATCATCGCCAATATGTAATCAAGTACTTTAGTACAGATAAAAAGAAAAGGCTTCGAGTGATCGAGGCCTTTTTTTATTGATGTACCTATCTAATTTTTTAGGCTGACTATGCACTGAAGCTTGTACCACAGCCACAAGTATCGGTCGCATTAGGGTTATTGAAGATGAAGCCCCGGTTACTGAGTCCATCTAGCCAATCTATTTCCATACCTAAAAGATAGAGTCCGTGGGCTTTCTCCATATAGACCTTGACACCTTTGACCATAAACTCTTCATCGCCTTCCTTCTTCTCGTCAAAGCCTAGAACATAAGTAAACCCAGAGCAACCACCGCCCTTGATGCCTACCCTCAGTCCATAACCCTCTGGTACGTGCTTGTCATCAAATAGTATTTTAAGTTGCTTAATCGCCCCTTCAGTGAGACTGACTGGTGATTGTGGCGTAGTATCTGTATTAGATTGCATTATAATGGCGTTGTATAAAAACTTCTATGTCCCAAAAATATACATTTGTAACATCAGCGTTTGAAAATTAGTTTGACAATCCTTCTTCTGATATGACAACAGTTCTAGAAATACTCAAATATGTCCTCCCTAGCCTTATAGTCTTTGGAACAGCCTACTCCTTAATCAAGAAGTTTCTAGATGGCCAATACCAGATGAAAGCTCTGGAACTAAAGGCCAATTACAGCAAGGAGGCCATCCCGCTCAAGCTACAAGCCTATGAGCGCTTGATCCTTCTCTGTGAGCGGGTCAGCATACCCCAGCTCCTATTAAGACTCAAGGGCAAAGAGATGTCAGCTAGAGATCTCAAAAATGCTATGGTCATCTCAGTACAGAAAGAATTTGAACATAATATGGCGCAGCAGCTCTACTGTAGCGGCCAGCTATGGGATATTATCTCCTTAGCAAAAAACGATACGATTGCCCTCATCACCAACAGCTATGATGAAGGCGTGCACAACGATAACCCTTCTGAGTATGCCAAGCAGCTGATGCAAAAAGTACGTCAGATGCCTAAGAGTTCCATAGGTCTCGCCATCCAAGCTGTCAAAGAGGAGGCGAAGATTATCCTCGATATGTAGTCGGCCATCATTATTTCTACACTTAATTATGCAGCGTCTATAACATCTCTGCTGCTTGTTTGTTACACTGAGTACACCTCAGGAACAAACACTCTAGAATGAAAATATTAATAATTACCTTAATGTGTAGTGGACTGATAGCCATCACATTAACCCAAGACAATGCGCCACAAGCTGATGAGGCTAATCTACTGAGCCACCCCCCTACATCTCAGTTTTCTGACTATTGGGATCAAGGGCTTGCAGAAATTACCACTTATGACCTTCAGCAAGAACGCTATGGCGAAATCCACCCAGGCTCAGCCAATACTATCTTTGTGACAGAGCCTTTTAGCCAATCTAAGCAAGTCAAGCTCGACTACCCTAGCCGTACACCCAAAGACAATATCCCTGTCCTCAAACTCAATATGACCCGCAAGTTCTATACTGGTGTCTACCCCTATTCTACTATGCTCTCCATCTTTACACCTCAGGACCTCAAAGCCAACCCTCACTCGACCAAGGCTGTATTTAGCGCTCAAGAGTGGTGTGGGCAATCTTATAGCCAACTGAATCTCAATGGCAATAATTATAATCTAGAACAAAGGTCCTATTTCGAAGCACACGGGGATAAAAGTTTGCGCTTAGACAAGGCCATCTTAGAAGATGAAATATGGAATACCATCAGAATCAATCCCGAACGCCTACCTCAAGGCACACTCCAGGTTATTCCGAGCCTATTTTATACACAACTCAGTCATCAAGCCCCCAATGCCGTCAAGGCAACAGGGACACTGGAGCACAAAGGCGAAAAAAGCACCTACACGCTATATTATCCCACATATGATCGTACCCTGACAATTCACTTTGCGTCAGAGTTCCCGTATTATATAGAAAGCTGGGAAGAAGAAGCTTACTCTATAGGAGGTGACAGTAAAAAAATGAAGACCACAGCAACTGTAAAGGCTAGAAAAATGCTAGATTACTGGAGTAAACACGACCTCAAAGATGCTCCCCTAAGGAAAGAGCTGGGTCTAGACTAAAATAATCTGCACGATGTATCGTAACTTTTTTAGAATATGCTTTCTGACATTCTTTCTTTCATCAGGATGCAAATCAGTACAGCATTTATCCTCTGTCAATACTCAAAATATCAGGGCAGATGGCACCATACCAGCCGACTCCAAGATAGAGTCTATGATCCAACCTTATAGAATAGAGATGGCAGCAGAGATGGATGAAGTGTTAGGCCAGCTTGAGGTTGACTTGGTTAAGAGAAAGCCTAATTCTAATATGGGCAATTGGTTCTGTGACATCCTCTACGATGAGGCCAATAAGATGTTCTATGAGGAGATAGATTTTGCTATACAGAACTATGGTGGCCTGAGACTCTCTACTGTCGCCAAGGGTCCACTGACTAGAGGGGAGATATTTCAGTTGATGCCCTTTGACAACACCTTGGTGGTACTGCAAGTCGATGGTCAGACGATGCAGACACTCCTCGATGCGATGGCCTATAGTGGTGGCTGGCCCGTAAGTACGGGGTTAAGTTTTACGATTATGAATAATAAAGCCACCGACATCAAGATACAAGGACAAGCATTTGATATTAATAAGAGCTACAGAGTAGCTGTGCCTGATTATGTAGCCAATGGTGGAGATCAAGCTTCCTTTCTGAAGAAGTTGCCTCAGGAAGAATCAGGCGTCTTCATCAGGGATATAATAATAGCCCATCTAGAAGATCTTAGAGAGGCAGGCCGCCCACTCAGTATAGACCCTACCCAACGTATCTCAAAATAATCTTATGGACCGCAGAAAATTTATCGGCAATAGCCTTGCAGGGATTCTTGTCAGCGCATCAGGAAGCTTTCCGATGGGTGCCTTCGTAGATGAGCCAAATCTCACCAAAATCACCATTCTCCACACGAATGATGTCCACAGTAGAATAGACCCCTTTCCTATGGATGGGAGTAGAAATGAGGGTATGGGTGGCGTAGCTAAGCGGGCCAATATGGTCAACACCATCCGTCGACGAGAGAAGAATGTCTTACTCTTTGATAGTGGCGACATCTTCCAGGGGACACCTTACTTCAATCTGTTTGGCGGAGAACTAGAGATAAAGTTGATGAGTGAGCTACAGTATGATGCAGGTACGATGGGCAACCACGATTTTGATGCGGGGATAGATGGATTCTCTAAGCAGATGGTGCACGCTGATTTTCCCTTTGTGGTCAGCAATTACAACTTCGATAATACTATCCTGAAAGATCGGATCCAAAAGCATAAAATCTTTAAGGTCGATGATGTCAAGATCGGTGTGATTGGATTGGGTATAGAATTAGATGGACTTGTCCCCCCAAACTTGTACTTAGACACCGTTTATCAAGATCCTTTTGATAAAGCTCAAAAAGAAGCTATCTTATTGAAGGAAGAAATGGGTTGTGATTTTGTTGTTTGTCTATCGCATTTAGGATTCAAATACAAATCGGGAAATCAACCCTCAGATATCTTACTTGCTCAAAATACGACGCATATAGATATGATACTCGGTGGGCATACGCATACCTTCCTCAAGGCACCTATAACTGAAAAAAATCTGGCGGGCGAAACGGTTATTATTAACCAAGTTGGCTTTGCAGGAATCTTGCTCGGTCGGATCGATTTAGTGTTTGAAAAGAACAAGCCTAATCGATGTGTGACTTGTAAAAATGAGTGGGTAAAATAATTCTATTGAAAACTAAGGTCTTATGTCTGTCAAGCAATTTTAATGCATAATAAATTGATCTATAGTCAATTACATATTAACGTATATCTTTATGTATTTATATGATCGCCGTTTATTTTTAAGAGCCCATTCAAATTAGCCTTGATCAGTCATTACAAGATTTTTTTTCTCTGATAGATGAGAGAATATTTTTTTGAGCGGATTAATTGATACATATTTGTCACCCGAACAAGCGAAATGTAAGCGCAATTAGCTCACCTAACCTTGTTCAAATTCCGACCGAATAATAGACTAACTTAACGATTGAGTATTACTCAAAACAGAGAACTAATGACTGAACCTTATGCAGCCTTATGGGACCAATGTCTCTCAATCATAAAGAAAAATGTTAATGAAAAAAGCTACAATACTTGGTTCAAACCTATAAAAGCCATCAAGCACAAAAACAATGTGCTTACTATCCAGGTCCCCAATAAATTTTTCTACGATTGGATCGAGGAACACTTTTTAGGTATACTCAAAAAATCTATCTACCAAGTACTAGGGCCCAATGGGCAACTAGAATATAAAATAGTAGTCGAGAAGCCCAAAGCACTTACAGTGCCCCATCCATTTGATTCTAACACGATCAAAAATCCATTTGTTATACCTGGGCTCAAAAAATCTAAAATAGCGTCTAACCTCATCCCAAAGTATACATTCGCTACCTATATAGAAGGTGATTGTAATAAGATAGGTAAGTCTGCTGGTGATGCCATTAGCAAAAAACCAGGTGGCACAGCATTCAATCCATTAGTTATCTATGGAGGCGTAGGGCTCGGAAAGACACACTTAGCGCATGCTATCGGTAACTCTATCAAAGAGCGCGATCCAGATCACAATGTACTCTACTTGACTACAGAGTCATTTACGACACAGATAGTGAATGCTTTGCGTAACAACAGTATCAATGACTTACTCAACTACTACTCACTGATCGATACGCTAATAATTGATGATATACAGTTTATCTCAGGTAGAGAAAAGACTCAAAATATCTTCTTCAATATTTTCAACAATCTACAGCAAACCGACAAACAGATCATACTGACATCTGATAGAGCACCTAAGGATCTCATCGGTGTCACTGATAGATTGATCAACAGATTTAAGTGGGGATTGATGGCGGACCTCAAAGCGCCAGAATTTGAGACAAGATTGGCTATCTTAGATAAGAAACTAGGTGCTGATGCTGACAAGATTCCAACCAAGGTCAAAGAGTATATTTGTTTTAATATCAAGAACAATATACGTGAGCTAGAAGGCGTCTTGATATCTCTAATGGCTCAGATCAACCTTAATGATAGAGAACCGGATATCAACCTAGCAAAGGAAATCATACAAAAGTTTGTAACGCAAGAGACCAAGGGCATTACAGTAGAGAACATTGCAAAGTTGGTCGCTGATCACTTTCAGGTACCTCTAGATACATTGAGTAGTAAGACCAGAAAAAGGAATGTCGTTATCGCTAGACAACTTTCAATGTACTTGGCCAAAAATTATACAGAAAATTCACTGCAGAACATAGGCAACAACTTTGGTGGCAAAGATCACAGCACTGTAATATACTCTATCAATACAGTAAAGGATCTTATGGACACGGATACGTTATTTAAGGAGACTGTCGCCGAACTCGAAAAAAAGGTGGAAATGAGCCTTCTGCATTAATCATTCCATAACCACTTTTTTCATCCCAAAAACAGTAAGGCTGAACTATACATATAGTTCAGCCTTATTATTTTTTAGATGTGTCTATATTATTCAGGCACCTGACTCGGATCTAATAGATCATAGAACTCGTCCAACTTAGGCAGGATGATGATACGCGTTCTTCTATTGGTTGATCTGCCCGCATCTGTACTATTATCAGCTAGAGCATTATACTCACCTCTTCCGGCAGCTATCAATCTATTAGGGTCTATACTGTATTCTTTTTGTAAGACACGTACGACAGAAGTAGCCCTCTTTACACTAAGATCCCAATTATCTTCTATACAAGAACTGCGCATCGGTACATTATCTGTATATCCCTCTACCATCACTTCTAGATTAGGCCTAGACTCTATGATCGTCGCTATCTTGCCCAAGACGGTCTTGGCCCTTGTTGTTATGTTGGAACTTCCTGAGTAAAACAACATTTTGTCTGATAAATTGACAAATACTACGGTCTTATCCACCTGAATATCTACATCATTATCAGAAATACCATCTCTCAGAACACTCTTTAGATTAACAGCCAAGGCAAGGTTAATCGAATCGGCCTTGGACTTTGCAGCCTGAAGCAGATGGATATACTTATCCCTCTGCTCTAATTGATCCAAAGTCTCCTTAATGTTGTCATTAGCTGATTGGGACAATACTGTCAAATCGCCTACCTGATCCACTTGCTTATCTCTTTGTGCTCTACAGTCAGCAAGTTGATCCTTGAGGTCTTGCAACTGTTCCTGTCGGACCTCTGTCTTACCCGATAAGCGCTCTCTCTCAGCATTACAGGCGGCAAGACGAGCCATATAGTCATTGATCTGTTCTCCATACTCGCCTAATTGTCTGTTGGCGGTATCCATTTCGGATTTATAGCGAGACTGTGCCTCGGCTAGCTTTTTCTTACTTACGCAAGAGGTCAAACCACTCAATACAAGTGCGAAAAAGAAGAATCTAACTAGTTTTCTCATATTATATATTATTGTTATGTATCAATGCAACTACAATACCAAAATATCTATCTATCCTAACGATGGGCTATAGAATAGTATTATAACAACGTATCAATAAAGGTATTGGCCGCCAAATGCAGACGAAAAACTGTGCAGCTACAATAAGATGAAACACGGGTTATAGCAGCTTACCTCAGATGTATTAGATTGCATATAACTTAGAATGGAACTGATTCCGATAAATCTACACGACAAAACAGACGGAGTATTCACTGCATACGTCGTTTACTGATGAATAAGAACGTAGAATTGGCTACCCTGACTCAGCTCTGACGTCAACCATATTTTACCCCCAAGGATATTTATTATACGATGACAGATTGCAAGACCAAGACCTGAGGAATCAATAGTAGATTTATTTGTGAGGGTCTTAAATGGCAAGAAGATATGCTCAAAATAGTCTTTAGATATACCCTCACCATTATCTTTTATGGTTATCAAGATATCATCATCTGATCTTGTGGCGACAATATCTACCCGCTTATCATCTTTACTATTGTGCTTGATTGCATTGGTAATAAGGTTGGTGAGTATAACTTGAAGACCATACTCAGAGCACATAAACTTTTGATTTCCTAAATGATTTATAAAGTTCAAGTCGACATCCGATTCCGCAACTAAATCAGAAATCGATATGAGGACTGTATCCACTTGCTCTTGTATAGATAGCTCTGACTTGGCCAATACATTTTCCTGACTCACCTCTGTGTAGATCTTGAGAGAGTTAACTAGTTTCCTGAGTACACTAGTGCCCGTATTGATTACTTGAAAGTACTCGTCATAGTTTGAGGACAAGTTTTCATTTTGGAGTTTCTGCTGAATCAAACTAGAATAGCTACCAATATTGCGTATGGGTTCAATCAAATCATGAGAACAGAAAAATGCAAATTGTTCCAGACTCTTATTTTGTTCTATCAAGTCTTGATTCATTTTCTGAACTTTTCGTCTTGTTCTCACTTGACTGTTCAGAACAAATAAGGCAGTAGTAAATAGTATGAGAGAAACCAATAGAATTAAATACAACTTAGTCTTCTGAAACTTCCTATCCTGTTGAGCTAAAAATATTTTATTCTCCTGCATATACTTACTTTTTAACAAAGTAGATATAACACTGTACACAGAATTCTTATTAGTCAGAGATACGTAATTATCAATATTCTTTTGTAGAAGTATATTGGCGTCTTGATGCCTGCCTTGATCAGTATATAATTTCGCTAAGTTATTATATAGCTCTGGAAGATGATACATAGGATTATCGATGGCTAACTCAGCAAAATATTGAGCCTTTTTGACATTTCCACTGGCCAATTCTACATTGACCATACTATTATAATTGTCGTAGAGCTCTTTTAATTCGTTCTGCTGACTACTCATTTCTACACCCTTCTCTCCATAATATCTAGCGGAATCTAGTTTTGATTCAGCCAAATAAATATTACTCATCAAAGAATAAATAAAACCTATAGAACCAGTAATACCGCTGCGTTCGCTAAGATCTAATGCTTGATTGCAGACTTTCTTAGCTAGACTAAAACTATCTAGTGCATAATAACAATCCGCAATGCCGTAATATGAGTAAAGAAGACCATAATCCGAATCTAATCTCTTTACTAAATCTACACTTTGTTCATAGACATCCAAGCAGGACTTGTAATCATATAACCTATAATAGACGACAGCAATACGCTGACTCATCATCAACAACTCTTTAACCTGACTAGGCTCCAGAAGATCTCTTGCCTTAAACAAATAATTGAGCTCACCTACAAAATCCGCTTCCAGACTATAATAATCAGACTTTAATACATAATAATTATGAAGTCTACCGACATAAGGCGTATCACCCTCGAAATGACCAGACAAAATGTCAATTAAAAACGAAAGACTGTCTATGTTTCCATCCTTAATAAATTTCCTACTTATAATCACACAATGATCTATAGCAAGCGTATCACCTAAAAGGACTTTTGCTCGCAATTGTTCCAAAGCTGCAGCTGAGTGATCTACTGAAATCTTAAACCCCTTATAGATTGCTGCATCTGGCTCAACTGTATCTTGAACTGTATCTTGGGACAACATGCTGACAGAATCATCACGACTCTGTGCATTGAGATTGATAGAAATTATACTGTGCAGTATGAAAAATAGAATAAATCCGTATACGCTAACTCTGCTTGCCTTGCGACATAGGCTTATCACAAGACTCAGCATCGGCAGTGCTAGTAAGTAGTAAAAAGAAGTAAGTGATTTTACCTTCTGATACATCAACGTAAAACTATATTATAACCATCCAAATTCTGTAATTCAACATAAATAATCAAATTAAACACAATACAGGCTAAACTCAATCGAATGTAAGATCCAACTTTGCCTCAGTTGGCAAAGTAAAACTAAAAGTAGAACCTATATCCTCCTCGACATCTACCCATACATCTCCACCATAATGCTGCACTATTTTCTTACAAGTAGCCAAACCAATTCCGTTACCACTATTCTTATCAGAACTCTCAAACAAATCAAATAAACTAGGCAGTAAGGCTTTGGGTATACCTCCTGCATTATCCGCTATCCTAAGTACAACCCAATTATCATCGATACGCTTATAATCTACTCTAATTATAGCTTGATCGGCCGTTTTATTATGTGTGATACTGTTCTTAATTATATTTTGGAACAACTGGATAAGTAAAGTAGAGTGCCCCATTACGATAGGAAGATCAGACTCTCGTCTTATTTCACAATTTGTATCGCTAATCAATTTACTTAACTGTTTCTGTACTCTATCTAATAGCTCATTGAGGTCGATCGCCTCTGCTGCAGGAAGATCAACATCTAACTTGGACAGAGAGAGCAGGTCATCTATCATCTGAGACAATTTACTAACACTAGAATCGATATAATTCAAGAAGGACAATTCCTTCTCAGAGAGTTTTTGAGAGGTTGTCTTGGCCAATAGCCCAGCAAAAGAACTGGCTGTCCGTATAGGAGCTTTGAGATCGTGCGCGGCAACTGAGGCAAAATTTTCCAGATACCGTATCGTATCCTTTTGCTTGTTCATTGCTCTATCTAGATCCTTGTTCCGCAATAAAATTTTATCATTTAGTTCCTTGAGCCTTTTCCCATTTTTATTCATTAGATATAAGAATGAAGAAACTAATACCAAAGCAATGATCCCAGCAACTATAATGAGCAATAGACGCTCTTGGTCGCGTTGTGTATCTATAATCTTTGCCTCAGCTTCTTGCCGATATATATAAGAGTCCTCTATTATCTTAGCGGCCAACTTAACATCGGTCAAATTTGCTTTTTCTTGATTATTAGTGGACTCAACATACTGGTGCAAACTGTTATATGCTGCTGTATAATCCCCTTCATCCTTCCACAAATCTGACAAGTCTCTATAAATATGTGGATAAGAGAAATAAGTTTTGATACCGATTGCCTTATTAAAATAACTTCTAGCAGTTGCGTTATCGCCTATCGTTCTGTAATACTTTCCTAGCGAATAGTAATTATCCTTTAATTCTTTAAACTCATTATTGATCTTACTGATCTCTATACCTTTGAGATAATAATGCTTAGCTGAATCTAACTCTGAGGTAGCCAGGTAGCCATCCCCGAGCATACAATATGTATATCCTAGGAGATATTCAATATTTTCATCCAATTGATGGTCCATGCATCTATATGCCGTCTCGATTAACTTTTCATAGTCCTTCTCATTACCATAAGCATTCATCAAACCAAAATATGCAAAGCGCAATAAATCTAAATCGTTAGACCTTATTGCAGAACCTACGACAGTTTTGAATATTTCTATTGCCTTTTCATTCTCACCTATACTGGTATACATATTACCCAACTCGTTCATAGTGACGATCTGGTTCTTAACACCTGCCTTATCAAAGGAGGCAGCTAACTTAAAACTCTGGAATGCAGAAAAGGTATTTCCTTTTGAAAAATTTCTAAATCCAAACAAGTTGTAATAAAGAACCCTTGAGTCATCGTCTGTAGCATAAGGCAGAGCCTCTTGCGCTTTAGCCCAATATAATTCGGACTTTTCTTTATCATTACTTACTAGGTAACATTCAGAAATCTCAGTATAGTATTCTAGTAATATTCCTGGGTCTGTAATTTCGAGTGCAATAGAATCAATAAGGTCGGTATCTAACTCATATTTCTCATATCGAATAAGATTATCGAAAAGAAATAGCACACCACTACGATCATCCTCATCATTGATGTCACAAATTCTAAAAGGTGTTAACGCATAATGTACTATAGAATCCGTCTCATTCAGTTTTATATAATGATTCAAAATAGACAAAGCCTCAGTACATTTATCATATGGCCTATCTACATCAGCTACATTACCGTACAGAACACCAACACTTTGGGCTATAGAATCCTTGAAAGATATAACTATAAGAAGGCAGACTAATAAGACGTAGTTTACTGGTCGTTGATATCGTTTATAAGAACACAAGAATTTTCTTGTTACCAAAATTATGGGTTTGAAGTGGTTCGGTTACAGGTCATACAATACTGAGAAAGTCACAAATAGTCATAGATATTACCGTAAGCATTAGACGTTTACAAAAGTATTCAGTCACTAAATTAAATGAATTTAACTACTAACTCACTATTCATCATAAAGCCTCAACTGCACTACATCAAAGCAAATCTCTACAACCTCTACTATCTGCTTATCTTCTACGTTGTAATGTCACACATTACTTAATAGCCCACACAAAGCTATCTATCTACAGCTCATAATTGCCTAATAGTGCAATTGTGGCTAGAAATAGGTTGCTCAAATAAGCTTTTACCACGAAACTATTTGTCCTAGCATTACAATGCCTAAAGGTGATACTACAAACCATCTACAGCTTCTCTACTCTACGTCTATATCCAATAATAGATAGGGCTAAAAGTATGCGGATAACCCAACTTGTCAGAATACATAAAAGTAACTTTACCCCGCTACCTGATCTCTTTCAACTTAAAAAAGTCCATATCCGTAAAGTCTTGGTTCTCTCCAGCCATCGCCCAAATAAAGGAATAACTAGATGTACCAGACCCTGCATGAATAGACCATGGCGGAGATATTATCGCCTCATTATTCTGCACCCAAAGATGCCTCGTCTCTTGGGGCTCACCCATAAAGTGCATGACACCATGATTGGCAGGTACGTCAAAATAAAAATAGGCCTCACTCCTGCGATCATGTGTATGAGGTGGCATAGTATTCCATACATTACATTTTGACAATTGAGTCAGTCCCATCACTACTTGGCAACTTTTGATACCTTCAGGATGGATATACTTGTATATGGTTCTTTCATTTGAGGTTTCTGGAGCCCCTAAGTTGACTGGCGATGCATCTTTCATAGAGTACAACTTAGTAGGATAACTCTTGTGGGCAGGTGCAGAAAAAGCAAAAAACTT
>CALFUU010000020.1 GCA_937929835.1 uncultured Saprospiraceae bacterium
TCGCTGAAAGAGTTAACCTGAAAATCCAAGAGATAAAAAGACTAGCAAGAGGATATAGGAACATCACAAATTTCATAACCATGATTTATTTTCATTTAGGTGGATTAAACCTGAAACCCACTAAATTTGGCTAAGAGCCACTTTTAAATAAACTGAATACAAATACGGAAGAGACGAAACAAGAGTTTATAACAAAATATAAGTCAAAATACATTCAACATATTCCTCCCTCTTGGAAGTCATTTGAACTCCTTACATTTAATTACCTATTATCAATAATTAAGAACATTGAAAATTACAAAGATTTAATCCCTATCAGCAAAAGCATTGGATTAAATCATAAACTCTTGATTTCTTGGATTGAATCGTTCGTATATGTAAGAAATATTTGTGCTCACCACGGAAGGTTATGGAATATCAAATTAACAATCAGCCCAACTTGGATTAAATCTCCGCGAAAACCATGGATTGACAGGTGGGAAAACGAAGAAAAAAATAACTTAACTGCCGATAAGGAATTAAAAATTTACGCTGTATTATGTTGTATAATATACTGCCTCAAAAGTATAAATCCGTACAATAGTTACGGTAAAAAATTAATTAAATTATTGGAAAACTACAACGAAATTGATGTTAAACATATGGGCTTTCCTGAAAACTGGATGCATCAACCACTATGGAGAAATGTCTTGGAATAGAGAAAGTCTAGTGCATAACAATAGATGACACAGCATATCTCTCCTTTCATAGAGAAACGTAGGGTATCTTCATACGTTGAACAAACTCCCTTCCAATATCCGCAAATAATCGCAAATAGTTTGTAGCATACTTTAGAAAGTCTCTTTTGCTTGTAGAGAATTTTTGTCACAAAAAACTATTTACAATGCATCCGACAATTAGCAGATAGAATGGCTCATCAAAAAGAGAAAAGACAGAACTTCACCCCAGACACTTTCTACTCAAGACATCATCAAGCTTATCAATAATGCTGCCTGCTTCAAGCATCAAGTATTTATTGCCTTTGTTTATATCACAGGATTGCGTTTGAGTGAAGCGACTAATGTAACATTTGACGATATTGAAAGCAATCGACATCAGTCTTACTACCCCTCATAACCCAGATCAAAGCCGCATTACAAGTAGGAAGAGCGCAGAAAAGAAAAAACATATTACAAATATTCATAATGTGTACATAATTGAATTACACATATTTATGAAATAATAATGTGTAAAATACCAATTAAGTTATTTCATTATATGTCTGACGTATGTACTTTTGAATTCTCTAGGGAAAACATAGATATAAACAGATATATCTTACAAAAACTAAGCAACAAACTTGAGTCCCTATATCGTGTCATAAAAGGCACACACTAAGCAAGAAAACCGTACATCGGCAAGCAAAGCCGAAGGTCATTCCAAAAGCCGAGAAGATTATCTTCTCTTATTATCCCATGACTCTTTTTAGATGTATGGTTTTCTTTTTTCTTTTTTACGACTTTTACTGCCAAGATGGCTTCACAACGTTCGGCAAAGCAGCAACAATTCAGCCCTTTTAGAGAGCATCTCTATGAGATTATATTTGAGGCAGATACCAAAATAGGTAGGCTCTTTGATATAGTCCTTCTGATTTGCATACTCGGGAGTGTCATTGCCGTGATGCTAGAGACGGTACCCTCGTTTGCCAAGTACGTTAAGATATTCTTAGTCATAGAGTGGGCTTTTACCATTTTCTTTACGATAGAATACTTCCTACGTATATACACAGTTCATAGTCCTAAGAAGTACATCACATCATTTTTTGGACTCGTTGACTTGGCGTCCATTATCCCCTCTTATCTCAGCCTATTTATTGTCGGCACTCCACAAGGCTTAATGATCTTGAGAGCCCTGAGACTATTGAGAGTCTTTAGGATATTCAATCTGGGTAATCTCCTCTTTGAGGGGCAAGTGATCATCAAAGCTCTAAAGGAGTCGAGAGATAAGATTCTTGTCTTTATGTACTTCATAGTGGTCATAGTGACCATATTTGGCAGTGTCATCTACTTTATCGAGAAGAGTAGCCCTATCGGCCACCCTGGATTTACAAGTATACCCAAGTCTGTGTACTGGGCTGTTGTAACCCTCTCTACTGTCGGCTATGGTGATATCTCCCCCAATACGCCTCTCGGTCAGTTTCTGTCCTCTCTTCTTATGATATTAGCCTATGCCGTGATAGCCGTGCCTACTGGTATCGTCACCGCAGAATTCTCAAAGGGAAAAAAGAGAAAAGCTAGAGAAAAATTCTCATCTCAAGTCTGCTCTTTCTGTCTGAAAGGTGGTCACGAGAACGATGCAGACTATTGTAAGTTCTGTGGAGAACATCTGCATATGAGTCATATAGACGATGAGTATGCTACACTGCGGGAAAAAAAATCAGATTCAGAAAAGGGGCAATAAATAAAGACACCTACCTTAACAACAGACGCCTAAGTTCCTGTATCTCTTTGACTACGTAAGTCGGCCTGTAAGTCGTTTCATTCTCACCTTTGTAATAGTTGTACCAGCAAGTGTCTGTACCATACTCGATACCACCCCTGATATCAGAGGTCAGTGTATCCCCGATCACCAATACGTCCTCACGCATAGGTCTTCCGATCAGCTCAAAGGTATGATCAAAGAAAGCCTCCTCAGGCTTGGCTACACCGATCGTATCTGAGATAACAATATGCTCGATAAGGCTATTGATGCCTGACAGTTCTAGCCTAGACGTCTGTACCTCAGATAAGCCATTGGTGATGATGCATAAGCGGTAAGTCTCCAAGAGATCCTTGATCAGCTGATAGGCCCCTTCTATATAAAGCGGATGCATTTTGATATGCTCAAAGTATTGGTCATTGACCTGACGGGGATCGGCATCCATTCCCTTGGCCTCAAAGAAGTCCGACCATCTCTTGAGCTTGAGGACCTCCTTGGTGATATGTCCATTTTCAAAGGCGACCCATACAGCGTGATTGAATTCTCTGTACAGCACATAGTCTGCATCAACCAACTCTGGAAAGATAGAAAAGAAGGCCACCCGCGAGCTGGCATTGAAATCTAGAAGGGTATTATCGAGGTCAAAGAGTAACCAGTCGTAGCGTTTCATTTAGGGAGTCTTAGGGTATGGAGTATTCGCTTGACTGACCAGCCTGTGGCGCCATTGGCTATGAGGATGAGCAATCCGCCACACAAAGCCATATTCCTACTGAAATACTTGATGGATAAGGTCTTATCGCCTACATCTTCCATCCAAAAAGGATACACTGTTAGCGTAAACACAAACCAATAGACAAACAACATCGCAGCGCCTACACTGGCATAATACCCTATTATAACCATCACGGAGCCTAAGACTAGTAAGATAATAGAAGATACTATCAAAAACTCCTGTGCCCAGTCGACACCATACGCTGACAGCGTCTGCTTCATATCCTTGAAGTATACAATAGAATCCACAGCCTCAAAAAAAAAGAATAGGCCAATGATAAGTCTCCCTGCTAAGTCCGCTACCTTCTTGATCATCAATTGTCTAGGTTAAAATTACAAGGGCAAAGAAAGTTAAATTATATATAGTCCCTTGAATGGAAACCTGACAATCACTGTAAGTCTCCTGATAGTGAGGCTAAAAAGAAAAGGAGCATCGGGATCGAATTATTGAGCATATGCACATAAATGCTGTATAAGATATTATTCCGCACCCTGACATAACCTAAAAAGAGGGCAAGGACAAACTGTGGCATCACCAAGAGCGGTATAAAATACCAAGGCGTAGTACCCAGCTCAAAATTGAAAATGTGCACTAGAGCAAAAATCACCGCAGTCAAGTAAAACACAAAAGCAAACTCGCTGACGATCATCCTATCTATCAACTTTCTCAACTGCGCAATCCCAAGATAGAGCAGGTACAACAAACCCATAATCCCCACATAGGGCAGATAACGGGTCACAGAGTCCAAAACGATCCATGGATCATGCATTGCTGCGTGGGCATCTATATCTAGGGTATCTCCTACTACGAGGTAATTAAATCCAGTGAGGCAGATAATCAGAAACAAAAAAATGAGCGGTTTATAGCGCAAGTGAAATCGAAACATAAACTCTTCCAGTATAGGTGCTATGATGACTGCCAGCATAAATACCTGCCATCCACTGTACTGCTCCATAACTGTCTCCATTGCATGCGGTAAATTCTCTACACCGACCAATGAGGACATAGGGATGAACATCAACAGTTCTAAAGCAAAGACCATAAAATAGAGCTTGGTCACATCCACGAGATCTAAAGGCTGATCTCTCTTATATGCATACGTTGGACTTTTGAGATAACGCAAGTACTCCTTAAAAAGTGAAATGACTCCCATATAATCCAATGATAGCGAGAAATAACATATTAAACTTATAAACCATACAGAATCACCAAGATTTTTATCAAAAAAACTAGACCTTCGCTCTATGCAGGAAATGGAACTGAGCACCAACTATCTCGATGGATTAAATGATATCCAAAGACAGGCCGTCACGACGCTTGATGGCCCTGTAATGGTTATCGCGGGCCCGGGGTCAGGCAAGACGCGGGTATTGACCTTTAGGATAGCCCATCTCCTCAAGTCGGGTGTGCCCCCCTATCAGATTCTAGCCCTGACCTTTACCAATAAGGCAGCAAGGGAAATGAAAGAGCGTATCGAGAAGGTGGCAGGTAGCGATGCTTACAAAGTGTGGGCCGGAACCTTCCACTCCATCTTTGCACGGATACTAAGGCGAGAAGCCCATAGGATAGGCTACCCCAATGACTTTAGTATCTATGATACGGCTGACTCTAAGAGTCTGATCAAGGGTATCCTCAAATCCCTAAGCCTCAATGTCAAGGAATACAATGTAGGTGCAGTACTTTCAAGAATATCTAGTTCTAAGAGTAATCTCATCACGCCAAAATTGTATGCAGCCAATGAAGAGTTTCTAGAGCACGACAAGATGAATCGGAGACCTATGCTCTATAAGATCTACGAGATGTACGTGCAGAAATGTAAGCGTGCTGGAGCTATGGATTTTGATGATCTACTGCTCCAGACCTTCAAGTTACTCTACACCAATCCAGAAGGTGTCAGAGACAGATACCAGCGACAGTTTCAGTATCTCCTTGTCGACGAGTTCCAGGATACCAATTTCTTGCAGTATGAAATACTTAAGCTATTTACCATCTATCAAGATAGTCCTAGAAACTTATGTATAGTGGGTGATGATGCGCAGAGTATCTATTCATTTAGAGGAGCGACGATCGAGAATATTCTACAATTCGAGCACGACTTCCCTACCCTACAAACTTTTAAGCTAGAGCAAAATTATCGCTCTACAAGTCATATCGTCCAGGCCGCAAATGAAGTCATCAGCTACAACAAGAGACAAATCCAAAAGAAAATATGGACCTCTCGCGAAGATGGCAATAAGATCAAACTGATCAAGACGATGACAGATAATGAGGAAGGCAAACGCGTAGCTGACCTCATCATAGAACAGAAGAATCGATACAGCCTCAGCAATAATCAGATCGCAATATTATACAGGACCAATGCGCAATCGAGAGTATTTGAGGAGCATCTGCGTCGTTATAATATTCCTTATAGAATCTATGGGGGCCTCTCATTCTACCAGAGGAAGGAAGTCAAAGATGTTATAGCCTATCTAAGGATGGCCGTCAACTCCAAAGATGATGAAGCCCTTAAGAGAATTATCAACTATCCCAAGAGAGGCATCGGCCAGACCACTGTCAATAAAATCACTGAAGTCGCTGATGCTAATGAGTTGTCGATCTGGCAGTGTCTATCCCAAATAGAATTTAGCAGTGCAGCCAAGAAAAAACTGGTAGACTTCGTCTCTATAATCCGAGCCTGCCAGGACAAGGCTGCAAAGGAAGATGCCTACAAAGCAGCCGTATATATCGTCAAGCGATCGGGAATAACAGAATTGCTCAAAGCAGAAAACTCTATAGAAGCTGACAACAGAATGGACAACATCAATGCTTTACTTGATGGCATCCAACAGTTTACCGAAGATGATGTTCTCGACGATGGAGAAGATATCGACAATCAAGAAAGAACCCTATCTAATTTTCTACAGACGATATCTCTGATGACAGATGCGGATCAAGATGAAGAAAATCCAGATACGGTAACCTTACTATCTGTACACTCTGCCAAAGGACTAGAATATAAATCTGTCTTTGTCGTCGGCTGTGAAGAGAATCTATTTCCATCCTATATGTCTCTGTCTTCTCCTGACCAGCTAGACGAAGAGCGCAGACTCTTCTATGTAGCCATCACACGAGCAGAAGAAATACTGACACTAACCTACGCCAATAGTCGGTATCAATATGGCAATATGCGCTTCAATGATCCGAGTCGATTCTTGGAAGAAATTAATGACGAGAATATAGAAGCCACAATAACTGGTGGAAGGAAGTCCTTCGCTGAGCCTAAGATTCTAGGGAACTTCAAGAAGATGACCCCAAGCAAGATGAAACAATTGGCTGTCGACCCGAAAGACTTTAAACCCAGTAAAAAATCGGATATCAAAGTTGGCCAACGCATTTTACATATGAAGTTTGGAGAGGGCTTGGTCAAGAGTATCGATGAGCGCAGTGTCGCTACCATTAGTTTTGATGCTCTAAAGGGCTCTCCTGATAAGCGCATAATGTTGGACTATGCTCGACTCCAGATCTTGGACGAAGAATAGTCTCAATTGCTTAGGATGGCGTATAGCCGTTTAGATAAATTTCTTGATCAAAAATCCTAGCGCCAAGAAACCAATAAATAATAAGATAAGTCCAAAATGGCTCTGCTGATGGCCAGACTCTAGCGCTCCTGGATTGCCTATAATGATGAGAGGTGCCCAGTAGTACGGAGATTTATAAGGGTTGGCTTGCATATACTTTAGCTTGGCACTTCTTAGAGCTTCAGGCTTACTCATACCGTCCTTGAGCCCTTTGTAGAAATTTCCTAAGACCTCTAAACCCGCAGATTCATTGAGATCCCAATTAGAACCTATAACTGCAGAAGCATCTACAAAGAGAAAGGCTCTTGCCAAGCTATTAAGTCCTTCACCGGCAAAACTCTCCCCATCCGTGCTCCTGCAAGAACTGAGTGTCACTAAGCTGGCATCAAGATTTAATTTATATATCTCCTTCAGAGGTACTTTAGTATCATGGAAGGCTATCCACGGATTATTAAGCGAATCTAGTCCACTATGAGAAGAAAAGTGGATGACATCAAAATCCGAGCTGGCGGCTACAAAATTTGCAAACGTTGCCTCTTCTGCGCGCAGTGTTTTGGTATTGGATAGTGTGGACAACATTTCTATCTCCTCAGTACTCTGGACCATAGCAGACAGATGCATATCCTGAAACCGCTCTGGACTAACTAAGAGCAAATTATCAAAGTCTTTTTTATCCTTAAGCTTCATCAAGACGGAAAGAGAGGGTGCTATAGAAATGACATGCTCTTCGATTAGGTACAGAGGGTCACCATTTTGCTTTCGGCCTTTTACCAGAGAATCAAACGAAAGATTGTTAAGGGGACCATCACCGAGGATGATTAGTTGCTTGGCATTGTGACTAAGACTATCTAGTAAGACGCCATATAGATTAGACGCTATTTCTAAAAACTCATTGTAACTATCCTTGTACTCTAAGCTATCCTTGTTACCTAGAAGTATATTCATTCTTTTGATCTGACTTCTGAGTTGTCTTGGTCTCCGTGTATGAAATAGCTCAGTCCCTTGTCTAGTGATGCTGTGTATAAACAGAGAATCTCTAGTCAAATGATACTGTACAATCTGAGAAGAATCAGAAACAAGATTTTCTTGAATCTCCTTTATACTTGGTGTCTCTACTTGAAACTTATACTCATAATAATGTGGGTAGGCATCTCGAAGCGAATCCAAGAAACTGGTATACTTCTCGTATGAAGAATGGTCTTTTCTCTCTGTATTAGAAGAAAATATCTTTCGCAAGTCGCGCTCCCGCTCAGCTAATTCTGCGGGTATAAGACCTAAGGCATCTTGATGATTCAGCTCATCCAATAAAAGCAAGGATCGGCTCTTCTCCATATACCTATGTACCTTCTCGTCATCCCCTAACCAGTTGCTTATCTCTATGATGTCATTATAATAAGATCGGGTCTTGCGCCGCCAGAAGACCTTAGCATCGTCGGTAGACAATTCCGCCCGCATAACATCTATAAGTTCTAGGGCATTGCACATATGCCGCTCTGCATTGACAGCATCTTCAATATTCTTGTGATCCAGATAGAGTCTTGCATAACACAAGGCCTTATCTTTTATGGAGGTCAAGAGATCCCACTTTAGAGATACCCCATAAAAATCTTCCTTGGGGATGACTTGTCGTACATCTGAAAATTCTGGATTGTCTAGTTTGCACTTAATGGCATTTTGTAATTGACGTATACCAGATTCTAGGTCGTTATTTCTTATATATCTGACCGCTAGGTTGTGATAATGGATAGCGGTTCCGGGCTTATAATCTTGTCCATAAAATTTATTACTCTCTGAAACAGCTAGCTTAGCATACTGTATCGAAAAATCTGGAAGACCAATCTTTTCATATTGTATACCCATTCCAGAATAGCAGTAGGATATTCTATCGTGCCGCTTATCATTGTCACTTTTCAGAAAAAAAGAAATGGCTTTATCGTAGTATTTTATCGCCTCAGAAGAAATCTGGAGATCTTGACGTTCGCTATTGATGATTGCTTTCTTATCAATGATTTGCTGCTCAGACAGTGTCTTATCATTATTAACAGCTCTGATCTGACTCTTAAAAGCATATCGTGAAGACCTCGCCTGTTCTGCTTTCTGCCAGGCCAAACAAAAGTAGGCCGCTCCCCTATGGTATGCTAGACCATAAGTTTTGGACAGTTGTAGTTGTTTGTCGATACTTTGATCACAAGCGCTCTTATTGTCTAACCAGATGTTACCTCTGAAGATCTCATAATAGGCTTCACATTTTTCTTGTGGTGTGTCAGCAACATCGAGTGCATAGGTGGCGTAGTTGACTTGTAGATTATAATTGCCTTGACTATAAAATATCTTCGCTAGAAGCATATAATTCTTGTAATCCTTACCATTCTCTAAGTCTTTATTTATGTCTATTGACTTATTGATGGCTTTCTCTGCATCTTTTAATCGGATCAGATGAAAAAGACAATCGGACTTATCTGTCAATGTATGAGCGAGTAGAGCTGGCTTATCAGCTTGCGTAAGGATCGCTTCTGCCTCATCATAGTAATCGAGTGCGGCAGCATAATCTCTTCCATCAAGGTGCCATTGTCCGAGGGCATTATAGACCTTAGCGAGAGTCGTATCAGAGGAGGTCAAGGTCTTGGTACTCTTTTCGAGCAGACCTTCTAACAGGACCAGTTGTGGATTTCTATCTAGCGACTCATACTGAAGTAACCCTTGCTCTACTGTTTCTCTTACAGACTCCTGTGCTGGGAGCAAGCTAGAATAAAAACAAAGCGCTATCAGAAGGACTAATCTCAAGAAGTTAAGTTTGGCTTACTCAAATGTAGCCAATAACTCCTGAGCTTGTTTGTGATTATAAGCTTTAGATGCGACAAGGTCTTTAAGTAAAGATTGAGCTTCAGGAAGCTTGCCTTGCTTGAGATAACACTGTGCATCAAACCATTGGTATTTTTTTACTCTTGGATTGAGCGATTTGATATAGTCAAATGCTGCGTGCGCCTCATCAAATCTGTTAAGCTCCATTAGGGTTATGCCTTTAGCCAACAGGACATCCATATCCTTAGGTGCTACGGCTAGGTATGCTTCTATCTGAGGAAGGGCTTGGTCATAGTCCTGTGCATTATAGGCTTCTTGTAATGCCTTAGTTAAGGTCAGTTCTGTAACTGTACCCTTAGTGGTCAGATTAAGAGGCTCTATCATCGCATATTGCGCATAAGAATCACCTGAGTCTAACATATTGGGGAGAAAAACACCTACTAAAAGGAGCAACGAAGCTGCCATAGCTATAGATGTATATAAGAATCTTCTGCTTGAGGTCTTAGATATAGGTGTCGGATTAGGATTATGAGATACGGCAACCTGGGGAGACGTCGCCGATGGTGCACCTCCCTTAATGGAGGCTAGGGTCGCTCTTATATCTGCTTCTAGAGGTGCGAACTCCTTAGCTTCTTTAAGTTCTGTAACTATTTGATAATCCATTGCGAGATCAGCATCACTTTGTAAGAAAGCTCTGAACTTGTCCAAATCGTCAGCTGACATACCTCCGGAGAGGTAATCATCTAGAATTTCGTATTTATTATTCTCGTTGAGGTTCATAACAACTGTTTGAAAATAACGTCTCTTTTAATTTTGTCGATCAATTTTTTCTGGCATTTATACTTCTTTTGCTTTGCAGCATTTTCAGTATTGAGTCCCAATTCTACAGCTATATCTCTCAAAGACATCTTCTCGAAAAATAGCTCGAACAACTTTTGACATACTGGATCTAACTCTTTCAGCTTTTGTTGATACAACTGAAATCGTTCCAATTTCATAATTGACTCCAATATGTCGTCTTTATCACTTAATGTACCTATCTCATCAATGGTTACGTTTTTGTTATGCTTTTTTTTCGATTCGTTGAACCACTTGAACTTGGCAATACTCACGAGGAAGGTATAAAATGAGCTACTTAGCTGAAAATCAGGCGATTGTGCTTTTTTTAGTATCACAATAAGGCTTTCTTGAAAAACTTCCCAAGCCTCGTCTTTATTACACCCCATCTTACCCAGTATCGCCTCTAACCTAGGCAGATACGTATCATAAATCTCCTTAACACCACGCTGGTCGTTGGTCAGAAGGGCATTAATATAGGGATCTGAGTGCTTCAAGCCACTAATGTATTAAGTTGACATAGGATTGTAGGCAAAAATTAAATATATAAACAATTGAGAATATGACCACTATAGAGTTGAAACGGCAATTCTTAACCAAATGCAGCAACCTCAGGCTCTCTAAACAGTTAGTAACAGACGTAGCCAAGACACCTACTAGAAGTCAAGTTATCTCGCAACCGCCTATATTTAGGCTGCTAAAGAATAAGTAGATTTAGATATATGAAATACGTAGGGAGTACTGATGAGTATTTTGAAATACTGGAGGCAAACAGGGAGCATACTAGTGGACTGGATAAACCCATAGATGGCCAACTTTCCGTCGTATGGTTTCAAGAAAATGGTAATAAACTGACCATTGATAGTGTACCCAATACCTTTGACAAAGATGAAATTCTATGTCTCACGAGCTTGCACAAAGTGGAAATCAACACACTTGGAAAGACAAAGATTCTAAGATTTAACTCTCCTTTCTATTGTATTCTTAATCAAGATAGCGAAGTCGGGTGTAAGGGCATCCTATTCTTTGGATCCAAAAGCCTGCCGGTACTCAAGCCCAATAAGGAAGACCTCAAAAGTATATGCAGCCTGACTCAGATGGTACAACTAGAAATGGAGTCTAGGGATGATCTTCAACAAGAGATGCTACAAATGCTGCTTAAGAGACTGCTCATCTTGTGTACCAGAATCTATAAGTCCTCAGAGAGCCTGGACAAGCTCCCAGCTCAGGAGACTGACTTGATTCGAGAATTCAACTTTCTAGTAGAACAACACTTCAAAACTGCTCATACGGTATCTGAATATGCCCAGATGCTCAATAAATCACCAAAGACCTTATCCAATCTCTTTGGCAAGTCCAATTCTAAATCTCCGCTGAAGATTATCCAAAACCGCATAATGCTAGAAGCACGGAGGAAGTTGCGCTATACAGAAATACCCATTTCTGAAATTGGCTATGAAGTAGGATTCCAGGACATCCAATCTTTTAGTAGGTTTTTTAAGAAAAACGAAGGCACCTCACCCTCTGATTTTAGAGCTGTAAAGTAGCCAAAGGAATTATTGCCAACTCCCTGTGTCTTATTGATAATAGGCATGGGAACTTTGGAATATCTCTAGGGAAATCTAGATGAATGTGCAAGACACTTTATACTGCATTTTTGTAGTGTAAATAATTTATCAACGAAAAAGTATAAAGATGTCTAAGTTTAAAATTCCTACAAAAGCAGAAGTTTCAGAAAAGAATCAAAAGATATTTGATCAATTAGAAAAAGGGTTGGGTTTTGTACCAAATCTATACGCTTACTATGCCAAGAGTGAAAATGCGCTCGGTGATTACCTAGAATTTTCGAATAGAAAAAGTACACTTTCAAAAAAGGAAAAAGAGGTTATCAATCTTGTCGTGAGTGAATACAATGGCTGCTATTACTGCCAGTCTGCACATACGGTAATTGCTGGACTCAATGGTTTCTCATCAGATGAAATCCTTAAGGTGAGACAAGGTGAGGCACCATTTGACAATAGATTAAATGCATTGGCAAAATTTACACTCGATACCGTATCAAGTAAAGGAAAAGTAAATGAGCAACAAAGAGATGCATTCTTAGCTGCGGGCTTTAACGAAGCGAACCTCATAGATGTAGCAATGGCTATCGGCGAAAAAACGATAAGCAATTTGGTTCACAATCTAATTGATTTTGAGATAGATTTTCCAGCTGCTCCAAAACTAGAAGAAGCTATTGCATAATAACTCCCCAGCTCCAAAACAGTATTGCAAATTATAATCCAAGGGCAAAATAGTCAACAAGTTTATTGACTTACATATATAATTCTAAAAAAATACAGCACAAGGAGGGTGCTGTATTTTTTGTAAAACTTTATGAAAATGAAAAATTTTATTTTTTTTAGCACACTTCTATTTATTCTATTTACTGGCTGTATAGAAGATGACTTTATTGAAGACTTTGTAGAGCCAGAAATTTCGATTACCAATGCGATAGACACCTTGGGATTAGATACTGAATATCAATTTAATACGCGATTTCTCAACAATACAGGACAACAAGAAAGCGTAGAAGTTGTATGGGAAAGTTCAGACCCTACAGTGATTTCAATTACACAAAGCGGATTAGCAACAGCCCATAGTGCAGGTACAGTTGTTATTGCTGTCAACACTGTAGACCAATCAATATCAGATGCTATCGAGGTTACTGTCGGAGAAGAAACCGTAGAAGTGGAAGAGCCAGCCTCCATCACTGGTTCGATTATGACGACTACATTTTATGATCTAGAAGGAACATTTACACTATCAGAGACAGATACAGGCCTCTTTCTAGATATAGCCGACGATTATGTCACCACCTCAGCCTTACCAGGCTTTTACGTCTACTTATCCAATAACAGAAATTCGATATCGGGTGCCTTTGAGATTGGTGAAGTAACTGTATTTAGAGGAGCTCATAGCTACGAAATAGACGGAGTAAGTCTCAATGATTACAACTTTATCGTCTACTACTGCAAGCCATTTAATGTAAAAGTGGGGGAAGCCGTACTAAACTAATATGAAAATGAAACATAAACTAATATTATCAATAGCACTTGCATTGGTCCTACAGGGTTCATTGCAAGCAGGTGGGCCTTGGGCAAAGGGAAAAGGAAAAACATATATCAAACTTTCTGAGTGGTGGACTGTATTTGATACACACTACAACGACATAGGTCTTCTAGATCCAAATGTTACAACAGGCATCTACAATACCTCACTCTACGCAGAGCTAGGTCTCAGTAATAAGTTTACAGCTACTTTTAATGGTGCACTTTTTAGCAGAAATTTTATGAACAACATAAGATCAGGAACGACAAATGACATTCTGATCCAAGGAGAAGCGTTAAATAGTCTGGGTGATATAGATATAGGATTGAAGTATACATTTAACCAAGAAGCAAGAATTCCTGTAGCACTCTCTGTTGTCTTAGGCTTACCAACAGGTATAGCAGGAGGTGGCACCCAAGGAAACCTACAAACAGGCGATGGCGAGTTTAACCAAATCGTTCAACTAGATTTTGGTTCGGGATTTAAGGTGGGCAACTCGGACGCCTACTTCGCAGGATATGTGGGCATCAACAATAGGACTCAGGGATTCTCTGAAGAATTTAGATATGGACTTGAGTATGGTGTGGGCTTAGCCAATAGCAAGTTGTGGTTGACTGGAAAACTGACAGCTGTAGAATCATTTAAAAATGGAGATACAGGTTCCTCGGTAACCAGTACCAGTATTTTTGCTAACAACTCAGAATTTCTTGCACTAGGACTCGAAGCAAATTATTATGTCACAAAAACAGTAGGTATATCTGCAGGCTTTGCCTCCGCTGTGAGAGGAGAAATTATCGCAGCTGCCCCATCCTATTCAGTGGGTGTATTTCTGGACATAAAATAAATGTCCAAACTAAGGTCTCAGATACCAAAAACAGTAGAAGTAAGTAGACTTGATTGTCTGCTTACTTTATTTTTTCATAGACAGCTTTGGCCACCCGCTGCCCATCCATTGCAGCAGACAAGATACCGCCCGCATAACCAGCTCCTTCTCCACAAGGATATAATCCATTGATTTCAGTATGGACACAGGTTTCTCTATCTCGAGGTATTCTTACAGGAGAACTTGTTCTACTTTCTACGGCTACCACCTTGGCTTCATCAGAATAGAATCCCTTCATCCTTCGTGAGAATGCCACCAAGCCCTCTCTTAATCGAGCATATATAAATGGTGGCAACATTTCGTGTAAGGGTGCTCTGTATATCCCTGGTATATATGAAGTATCTGGCAAGTCCAGCATATCGGCTCCATTGACAAAATCAACTAGATTCTGAGCAGGAGCTCTCTGGGAGCCATCTCCATTCTCGAAAAGCAATTGCTCTACATCCCTTTGAAAATCCAAACAAGAAAAGACACCGTCGTAACCTTCTTTCTCTAATTCTTCTACACTGACTGCGGTGACAATACCAGAGTTAGCATAGGCAGAATCTCGTCTCGATAAACTCATACCATTTACGACAATCTCTCCTGGTGCAGTCGCTGCTGGCACGATCAACCCACCAGGGCACATACAAAATGAAAAGACACCTACATCCTGCACTTGTGTAACCAAGGAGTAGGAGGAAGCAGGTAGGTTTTGCTCTCGAGGAGATTGCTTGTATTGGATTTCGTCTATAAGCTGTTGTGGATGCTCCACACGTACGCCTACAGCAAAAGGCTTAGCCTCTATATAGACACCTTTTTCATAAAGCAATTCAAATATATCTCTGGCCGAGTGCCCTGTTGCCAAGATAACGGCTGGCGCTTTCCAATGCTTGCCAGAGGCTGTCACGACACCCTCGCAGCTACCTGAAGCCATCAAGAAGTCTACGACCTTGGTTTCGAAGTGTACCTCGCCACCGTGTTTTTCTATAGTCTCTCTGATTCTAGAGATGATTTGTGGCAGCTTATTGGACCCTATATGTGGATGGGCATCAACAAGAATGTCCTCTTGGGCACCGTGGTCGACAAGTAGCCGTAGAGTCTTGAGTATATGTCCTCGCTTCTTAGATCGCGTATATAGTTTTCCATCAGAATAGGTGCCAGCTCCACCCTCTCCAAAACAATAGTTGCTATCAGGATTGACAACGCCATCTTGCTGAATGGCCTTCAGGTCTCGTCGTCGAGCCCTGACATCTTTTCCTCTTTCTAGAACAATAGGGCACATCCCAAGCTCAAGACATTCTAACGCTGCAAAATAGCCTGCCGGCCCTGCACCTACTATGATAACCTGCTGCTTTTCCTTAACGTTCTGGAACGAAACCCTCAGCTTATCAGCATCTGTCTGAGGCTGATGACGCAAGCTCACAAGGTAGCGCATCACATACTTGGGTCGTCCCTTGCGGGCATCTATAGAGCGCTTGATCAACTTGTATCTCAACTGATCCGCAGTCTTTGCTTTGGCTTTGGCGCGGAGCTGTTTTTCTATATAGACCGTATCATGGAGCTTATCTGCGGTTATCTTAAGTTCTATTTCTTGCGTCTGGGCGCCCATTTTCTATATATAATCAACTGTTAATCAATATTTTACAAGCCAACACTTTCATTAGTCCTATTAAGACTACGCTTCATCCGATATCTATGAAGAGCTTGCATGTAAAAGTGTACCTTTGCGAACCAAAAATCAGTATCAACTATTGATGATACTGTGACCAAACCTAACGAAACTTAATGGATAAGACCCAAGGCATAGGCGTACTATTATTGTTCATTGTATTTGCTGGATACTTCTACCTTACCGCTCCTTCGGAAGCTGAGGTCGCAGAAGCCCAAAGAGTACAAGACTCAATAGCACTTGTCAAAGCTCAAGAAACTGGTGTAACGACAGCACCTATCCAAGCCGCAACTCCTCCAGCTATACTGCCCTCGGATTCTACAAAAGTAGCCGCACTTCAGAACAAGTATGGGGATTTTGGGAGTGCTATGGTTGGAGAAAATCAGAATGTCGTCATAGAAAATAATAAGGTAAAACTTACCCTTTCTAGCAAAGGCGGTGTCATTTCTGAAGCGCTCATAAAGGATCATTACAAAATCACTGAAGACGCTGAGCATAATCAGACCAAGTCCACCTTGGCGCTGATGGAAGATGATAAAAACAAATTCGAATACCTCATTCCGACGCAGTCTAACGGAATTATCAATACAGCAGATCTCAACTTCGTACCACAAGTTAATGGCAATCAGGTGACTATGACCGCTTCTCTCGGTAGTGGCAAATCATTGGTACAGAAGTATACACTGAGTGACAGCAGTTATATCGTAGACCACGCTTTACAATTCAATGGTGTCAACCAGATGCTAGACCCTAGCAACAACAGAATCAAATTCAGATGGCACCACTATCTAGACAGACTAGAGCTGAATACCAATTTCGAAAAATATTACTCTTCCATATATTTCAAGGAAGTAGATGAGTCTTCTGATTATTGTAATTGCAGATCTGACGACACCGAAGAGTTGGATGACGAAAAGTTAGAGTGGATATCACACGTCAATCAGTTCTTCAATACCTCTATCATAGGGGTCAATAAGAAGTTTGAGAAAGGCAAATTCGAAACTGTCCTTATGGATAGCGAATCAGCAGATATGAAGCTGCTAAAGTCTGAGTATGAGATTCCTCTAGATCTGGTAGCCAATGAATCCATCGAAACGAAGATGTATATCGGCCCTAATGAGTTTGAAGAACTCAGAAAATTTGACAATAAGCTCGAAGAGATAATTCCATTTGGAAGATCTCTCTTTGGTAGTATCAATAGATGGATCATCAGACCAGCATTTAACTTCCTCTCAGGCCTTATAGGGAGCAAGGGTGTAGTTATCATCGTCCTGATATTTATACTAAAAATGTTGTTGTATCCTCTGATGTACAAGATGTTGCACAGTCAGGCTAAGATGGGTTTGCTCAAGCCTGAGATCGCTGGTCTCAAGGAAAAGTTTGGCGACGACTCTCAGAAGATCCAGATGGAAACTATGAAGATGTATAGAGAATATGGTGTGAGCCCCCTTGGTGGTTGTATGCCTATGCTCCTACAGATGCCGATTTGGTATGCCTTATTTAGGTTCTTTCCAGCCTCGATTACATTTAGGCAAGAGTCTTTTCTATGGGCCAATGATTTATCATCCTTTGATGTCTTTGCTAGGTTGCCGTTTGAGATACCAGCCTATGGCGCACACATCAGTCTCTTTACGCTGTTGTGGGCATTGACTACGATTATCTATGCCTATTATAATATGCGCCATATGGATACATCTGCCAATCCGGCCATAAAATATGTGCAATACTTTATGCCTATAACCTTCCTATTTTTCTTTAACAGTTATGCATCTGGTCTTACAGTATATATGTTCTTCAGTAATGTCTTCAATATCCTGCAGACAATCCTGACTAAGAAGTTTGTGTTCAAAGACGAAAAGCTTAGAGCTGAGTTGAACGCTAACAAGAGTAAACCGAAAAAGAAAGGTGGATTCCAAGAGCGGCTAGAAGAAGCGATGAAGCAACAAAAAGAATTGGCCAATAAGACCAATCAAACCAAAAAGAAAAAGAAGCGCTAAATAGAATTATCTCTAGCCCTTCTAATTTCTAAATAATGTAAGTCACTTATGAAAATCGGTGTTCTCGGAGCTGGTTCTTTTGGTACAGCTATCACACAGTTGATTGCACAAAATTGTGATGTACTTGTCTATGCTAGAAATCCTGAGACCGTAAGACTTATCAATGAAGAGCACACCCTCAAGGGCATAGACCTTTCAGATAATATTAAGGGGACGACAAACCTTCAGGAATTAGGGGAAGAATGTCGTCTTATCTTTCCGGTGATTCCCTCAGAATTCTTCAGAAGAGTCATCAAAAAAATATCGCCTTATGTCGGCCCGGGCCACATTATGATACACGGCACAAAGGGGCTAGACGTCACAACTGATTTTGATACATCCGAGACCATTCTAGATATCAAAAGGTCTGTCTTTACGATGACCGAAGTTATCCGACAAGAGACGAGCATACTGAGGACTGGAGCGCTGGCTGGCCCTAATCTGGCTAAGGAAATACTGGCAGGTCAACCCGCAGCAACGGTTATCGCATCTGAATTCAATGAGGTCATAGAAGCCGGGATAAAAGCACTCGCTAGCAAAAAATTTAGAGTTTACGGCTCTGAGCATACCAAGGGGATAGAATTAGCTGGTGCACTTAAGAACGTTATAGCCATTGCCTCAGGGTTGATCAATGGTCTAGGATTTGGGTCTAATATGCAAGCCTTGTCAATAACACGAGGGCTCAGAGAAATGATACTTGTCGCTAAGGCAGTAGGGGCAGAAGTCAGGCCATTTCTGGGGACTGCTGGCATAGGTGATCTTATTGCGACCGCGACCAGTACGATGAGTCGTAACTACACCTTTGGCAGATATCTAGCGGAAGGGAAATCCGTCGATGAGATTAAGGAAATAATGGAGGAAGTCGCTGAAGGATACAGGACCTTAAAGTTTGCCTACAAAATCGTCAATGCCGCCGACATCAATGCGCCAATGATGAAGACCCTCTATTCCGTTATCTATGAAGACCGCCCTATCAGAAAAGCAATGATAGACCTTATCCAAGACCCGATGAAGGTCGATGTAGATTTTATCTAAGTACAAAAAAAACATATTCTGTAAGAATAGTGCAGCCACCTTGCACTCAAGGCTTAACTTAGCCTTTATGAAAATTCTTCACACTGCAGATTGGCATATCGGCAAGATTCTTCACAAGTACAGCCTCTCCACAGAGCTAGATCTGTTCTTTGATTGGATGATCAACTACATCGTAGATGAGGATATCGACCTCTTGATTGTCTCAGGAGACATCTTTGACTTAGCCAATCCCACTATCAGAGATAAAGAACAATACTATGACATAGTCCTGCGCTTATACAACACTGGATGCAAGGTCATCTTTACGGGAGGCAATCACGATTCGGTAGGAGAATTGAATGCCCCCAAAGAAATACTATCAGCCATCAACATTACTGTAGTGGGTGGCGCTACAGAGACTATTGCCGATGAACTTATACCTGTCAAGAATGAAAAAGGAGATATAGAACTTATCGTCGCCGCCGTTCCATTTCTTAGAGATAGAGACCTCAGAACGCAAGAAGATGGCATCAAGTACGACTCAAGAGTAGAGGCCATTAGAGAAGGGATAAAGGCGCACTATGCAAGTCTAGGGGACATCTGCTCTAAAGAGTATCCTCATACTATGGCTCTAGCGATGGGTCACCTCTATGCATCAGGTGTTACTGTCAGCGAAAGCGAAAGAGAAATACACGTAGGCAACCAAGCAGCTGTAAGGTCTAATATATTTCCAGAACAGTTCAAGTATGTAGCTCTAGGTCATATACACAAACCTCAGATCGTAGACAGTAATCCGCGGATACGCTATTCTGGCTCACCTATTGCGCTGAGCTTTTCAGAGAAAGCAGATACAAAACAGGTTATACTTATAGAAACTCATCAAGGAGAAGTCACAGAGGTAACAGATATCGCCGTACCACAGTCTAGAGAGCTCAAGAAAATAACTGGGACACTGGAAGAGATAGAAAAAGAATTGAAGCTCTATGAACCCGACTACACACTGCCAAGCTTTGTGGAAGTAGAGGTTACAGAAAAAGAATTTAGTTCTATCACCTTGGCTGCTGTAGAAGAACTTGTGTTGTCTTATAGCGATAGTGATAAATTTAAGATCCTTAAGCATAAGACCGTATTCGAAAACAAACAATTGGATACTGCCCATCTATTTACCGAAGGCACAAGCATCGAAGAGCTCAAGCCTATTGATGTGTTCCAAAAAAGGTTAGATAGCGAAGACATAGATGAAGCATCGAGAAAAGTAGTGGAAGAAGCATTTTTAGAATTACTAGAAAGCTTATAAATGCAAATCAACAAGATATCATTCAAGAACATCAACAACCTTAAAGGGGAACACAGTATTGACTTCTCCACAGGACCCCTTTCTGAGGCGGGAATGTTTGCTATTGTAGGACCTACTGGTTCTGGTAAGTCGACACTTCTCGACGTGATCACTCTAGCCTTATTTAACAAAATACCAAGATTCAAAAAAGCCTTGACCAAAACAGAAATGGAAGGTTCTGGATCTGTAATGACAAGGCACACGACCTCATCTTATGCGACCGTTGACTTCACTGTCAAGCAGCAATTATATACATCTAAGTGGGAAGTCTCCAGATCTAGAACTGGCACACTCAAAGATTACCATATGGATATCTTTGACCACTCTATTGGGGAGTATCTAGACCTAAAAAAGAGTAAGGTTCCTGAGAAAAACGAAAGTATCATAGGACTGGATTACGATCAATTTATCAAGTCGATCATCCTGTCGCAAGGACAATTTGCCAAGTTCCTTAAAGCCAACAATAACGAGCGCGGCCTACTGCTCGAAAATATAACAGGGACCAGTATCTATAGGAAGCTAGGTCAGAAAGCTTTTGAAAAAAACAAGAAGCTAAAAGAGGAAATAGATACTTTCAAGCTGAGGCAAGCAGATGTAGAACTCATTGGAGAAGAAGAGCTAGAGGAAATCAAACAAAATATCGAGCAATCCAATAATCTAGTAGAAAATCTTAATCTCAAAATAAAAACCAAGGCTGAATACAAGCAACTTAAAACAGAAGCTACTGAAATAAAGGCAACTCTTGCTCAGCTCAATTACAAACAGGAAGTCATCAAGAAACAACTTCAAGATTTCCATAGAGAAGAGCAAAAGCTGAAAACCCACGAAATTGTAGCTCCGTTTAGAAAAGAAATTACTGTCTATGATATGGCTGTATATCAGCTCAATGAAATAGAAGGCAACAACCTCAAGACTGTCCAAAAAATAGAAGAGGGCAAAAAAATGCTGCTCAAAGTGATTTCTGATATGGCTGCTCTTACAAAGTCTAATATCAACGAAGGCAACTTCTTCCAAGAGATGAGCGCCTTCGAGTCGAAGATTAACAACCTAGACAATGACCTGAAAAACATCAAAAGTAGAGGCAGTGAGCTTAGAAACAAAATCAATAATCAGGTTTCCTCTTCTAGCTCAGAGCTACGAGCCAAGCTAAAGTCAGACATCAGCCCTATAGAAGCAGTTGGAATATTAGAAAAAGTCATCCATACAGGTGACAGTGTTGACAGCCAAGGTGATCCAGATAGATATATCCTAGAGACGTCAAAGGAAATCACGCATCTCAAAGACAAGCTCAATAACTTAAGCAAGATTGCAGAAAGGAAAATTGTCCTTACAGAAATAGCCCAAAATCTAGAGTCCAATTCAAAAGACTGTGAAGCGCTTTCGCAAAGTCTCCAAACACTTCAAGAGCATAACACAGCAGATGTATCTTTACTCCATCAGTTTCAAACCCAAAAGAAAAGCCTACAAGAACAAAAGGAAGCTTCTATAAAACTCTTTAGCCTTGCGGACTATAGAAAGGAACTCGTAGATGGAGAGGCCTGCCCACTTTGCGGAGCCTTATCCCACCCATACGCCGAAGGCCTAGACATAACCTCGGATGGTTATGATATAGAACTCGACAAAGTCAACAAAGTATTGACGGAGTTAGAGTCCAAAAACATAGAAACGACCAAAAAAATTGCAGCAAGCAAAGCCAACCTAGAACAACTGACCAGTAGAGCTATAAGAGACAAAGAAATACAGAAATCAAAAATTCTAGAACTCGATGAGCTACTCGTCTCAGCCCAGATGCAGGATGCCACTCTAGAAGTCCTGCACTCTCGTATCCAAAAGACAACAACAGAGCTTGATGGCAAACAAAAAATGCTCAACTCCGTAGCAGAAAAGAAAGAAGCCTCACTCCTGCTCGGAAACTACAAAGAACTATCAGAGATAGGCCGTAAGTTCTCTACGACCAACAAAGAGAGAAAAGGTCTCTTTACAGGTCCTAGTGCCTCAGCCGTCTGCAATGACCTGCAAACTAAATACAATGACTGCACTACAAGTATCGTCACCCATCAGCAGACCATTACAAATCTTAAAATAGAAAAGCAAAGTCAGAACAAGATCATCAATATCGTCAAGAAAAAACTGACTCCACTTATTAGCCAGTTCAATGTCAACTCCCTACCCCAACTCAAGAGTCTTATTCTTGAAAAAAATGAGATGGAAGCCATACAACAGAAGAAAGAAAATCTCCTAACAGAAAGTACCAAGGTAGAGACCGAGATAAAGAGCCTGACCCAAAAGCTAGAATTGAATACAGAAGCTGACAAAAGCACCGAATCTCTAGAGTCCATCAGTATAGAATTAGCGCAACAAGAAAAGCAACGCGAAGAAATACTCACCCTTCTAGGTACACTAAACGAAAAAATAAACCAAGATCAAAAAAACAGGGATAGAGTTAAAGACTTTCAGAGCGAGTTAGAAAAGCTGGCTAAAGAACAAGAAAAATGGGCACTACTCAATAAACTGATTGGAGATGCCACGGGAAACAAATTTGCCAATTTTGCTCAGGGACTCACTTTACAAAACTTAGTTGTACTGGCTAACAAACGCTTGGATAAGCTATCCGACAGATACCTCCTCACCAAGCCAGAATCGGAAGGACCACTACAGATCGTGGATAGATATCAAGGAGAAACCAAAAGATCAGTCACGACCTTGTCTGGTGGAGAATCCTTTATGGTGAGTCTAGCCCTAGCCTTAAGTCTATCCGATATGGCCTCTAAGAATGTTGCACTAGATAGCTTGTTTATAGATGAAGGGTTTGGCACCTTAGATCCAGCCACCTTAGATATCGCAATGAATACACTTGAGAAACTTCAGACGGAGAGTCAAAAAACCGTAGGTATTATCTCTCACGTAGAAGCACTAAAAGAGCGCATCCACACACAAATAAAACTCATAAAAAATGCCCACGGCTATGCAAAGATTGAGCTCGTGGGCTGATTATTTTTTTAATTAGCTAGCTGTGATATTAGTTTGTCAAGAATACTCTTTTTGTTAAATCTACACCTCCGACAGTCACTTGTACAGAGTAGAGGCCTTCATTATAGCTAGACATATCCATTCTGTATGCATTGGTCATATCAGAGGAAGACACAGTTTCTTTCTTAATAATTCTGCCTAGATAATCGAGAACTTTAACTTCGCAAGTATCTTGAATGATTTCTGAAGTGAGGGAAAGATATAACCATCCATTAGTCGGATTGGGAAATACGCTCAGTAAACTTTCTGGTCTATCATCATCACCATTGGTCACTGCCGCTACTTCAGAGTAGGAATATCGACCATCGATATCTATTTGCTTAATTCGATAGTAGTTCACACCATTCTGATAGTCCGCGTGATCCCAATTATAGGTCAAAACTTCTTGGCTATTTGTGTACAAAGATGCGACTTCACCTATAGGATTGAAATCAAAAGTATTTTTTGTAGAGTGCTCTACTTCATACTTCAGCACATTGGTCTCTGAGGCAACTTGCCACACTATACTGTTATAGCCAGCTGCCGCTTTTGCTTCTATGCTCAGCCACTCTACAGGTAAAGGGCTCAAAGCAACACCGATATCCACACCTTCTATAACATCCCCAGGATTGACCATATAGAGTCTTGTGGTATTGTTACCAAAAGTACCATCAAGGTCACTATCTCTAGAATCATCTTCACCAGCATTCGGTAATGTAGCTGTATAGTCTCTGCTAAACATTGCTTCTAGATAGTAATGATCCTTGGGCAAGCCAGACAACCTATATTGGCCATTAGCATCAGAGACTGACGACGAGATGACATTACCTTCTTCCGTTAGTGCCAATACTGTAAGACCCTCCATCGGCAACTCCTCATCATCTCTAAGACCATCTAAGTTATCATCGTGCCAACAAAAACTGGCGATAGTCCCTTCGAGATAGAATCCAGCATCGATCTCACACATATCCATTCCAGAAGTCAGGGTAAATTGATCCGTTGTGTTTCTACCAAAACGATCCGTCACATCTGAATCTACCGCTTCATTAAATCCTATGTTGGGGACAGCTCTTACAAAAGCACTTGCAACAGCATCGTATTTGATATAATAGACTCCCGGTGGCACACAGAACTTATAATAGCCATCATCGGATACAGTCTCTGGGTGATTGCTTGTAAATACAAAGTCCTCCAAAAAGAAATCACCATTGACAATTCTAAATATTTCTACTTTAACGCCATTGATTCCAGACTCCCCTTGATCAAATATATCATTCTCATTGAAGTCATACCAAACCAACTCCCCCACTGATACACACTCATAGAGACCTAGGTCTATGCTCAAGTTTATCTCGTTAGCTGATAGTGAAAAAATAGGCGTCGTATTCGGTCCATTTGAGTTATCGACATCACTATCACTTTCAGTATTGGCAGTATTAAATGCATCTGTCAACTCATAGATATCAGGATAAGAAAACTCTATGTAATAATCGCCCTCAGGTACTCTTTCAAAAAGATAGTTGCCATTGTCATCCGTCATTGTCCTAGATATAATGACGCCATTACGATTGATAAGATCTACTGTAACATCTGCTATCCCAGGTTCATTAAAGTCGCGGGCACCATTTCCATTACTATCTTCAAATACCAAATCACCTATGGTTCCAAAACAAGCAGGCATATCCAGTTGCACCACTTCCATCATAGCACACCCCTGAGCATCTTCTACCGTAATTGTATACATACCCCCCGTGAGGTCTACAAAATTGTCAGAGCTGGAAAATGTAGCTCCTCCATTTATACTATAAGCGTAAGGTTCTGTCCCTCCACTCGCAGCAATAGATATTATTCCATTAGGGAAATCACAGTTGGTCTGGTCATCCGCAATGATCACCAATGAAAGCGTGCCTGGCCCCTCTATAGTCTCCGTAGCGGAGTACAGACAGCCAAAGTCATCAGTAACTTGTATCATATAGCTCCCCGCCATAAGATTATCAAACTGACCAGAACCTTGGACATTTAATCCGCCATCAATACTGTACTCAAAAGGAGGAATACCTCCCGTTGTCGTAATCGTTATGCTACCGTTATCCATATCACAAGAAGTGCCATCCTGAGATGACACAGCAACTGTTAATGCATTGGCTACCGCTACATCAATAGAAAAGACATCCGTACAGCCTGATCCTGAAACACTTACTTGATAAGCACTCGATGCAAGCGGGGATACATCAATACAAGCCGTAGTAGAACCCTCTGACCATAAGTAACTTGGCGTCGGATTATCTGTAGACACACAGAGTGTGGTTATATCTCCTGGACACAATTCCTCTTCTGAGGCTGTCACTTCTCCGTCAAAACTTATGCAAGAGCACGGGCAACATCCAGAAACGATATCTATGTCCCCATAAAATCCCTTTTGTTGGGAGTCTGGCGCTCTAGCCAGATCTAATAGAACTGAATTGGTAGGATTAGCACCCTCTATAGGCATATATTGTACGCCATATAGACATCCACCTAGAGCACAGTCTACACCTGTAAGCGCATCTGCAATACTGGCTATAAAAGTACCTTTACCATTCGTACAACCGCTACTGCCTATATCGGCATAGGCAAAGTCAACGCCACCTAATGAATTGGTACCGTCGTTCTGTGTTCCGATTTGGAATCTATAATCTTGGTTACCAGTAGGTACCGTATTATTCAAGACCCATCCTCCTGTACTTCCTTCAAAGAGTAAGACCCTTGACTGATGCGAGAACGAAATAGGAATTGTAGAGTCAAAACCCGACTCTCCTATCAGCATAGCCTGTTCATTTTGATCAAATTCTATATCCAGCACTGGGTGACTGAAGTCTCTAGTCGTACTTTCTGTGCCAGATAAGAAAGGCATATTTATTTCCAATCTATCAGAGCCTGGCACAAAATCACACGTCGATGGATCAAGACTTACAGACCTAATTTGGTTTCTATTGCCATTGTCGATTCTATCATTGGCCCAGATAGAATAATACAATCTCATTTCTCTTGTATTGTATGATAAAGCTAGTACTCGCTCTCCCAGTGGTGCTAGGCCTGACCCCCCATCATCTGGCAATAGTGGGTCAAAGGTCGAAAGCAAATTGCCTGTGCCGTCATATCTATATATGGTCCCGTCTTCTAAGTTGGCCGCCATGACTTGATCACAGGTCGAGACATACTCTACTTGTGCTATGCCTGCATTTCCTGGCAGTGTAGCTAAGATTGTTGGGGTGCCAGTGACGGCATCTATTTTTATGAGGTCTGCTGAGTTAACAGGTGTAACTATCTCGAATAGACTTGTAACGCCTGTATATATGTTGTAGGCCTCATCGATCGCCACACCAAACACCGGGCCGCCTAGATCTGTCGTCGTCCAAGAACTCGATTTCTTTTGGATGAGTGGCGATACATCCATAAAAAATAGGCCTTGATTATAAAAATCATTGAGGGGTTGGATTCTATCTATGGCCAATGTCGTCTGGTCAAAGATTGTAGGCTGGCAAGTATAGATCGCATCTCCCACCTGCAATAGATTACCTTCATTGCAACCCACGTAATAATTGCCCAATATACTTGTACAACTCGAGTCATCATTTCTGACAGCTACATCATAGTTGCCCGTCTGTAATCCAGGGAATGTATTACTCAGCTGCCAAGTCTGACCTCCATCTATAGAGTATTCGTAAGTACCAGAACCACCAGTAGCGTTGATTGTAATCACACCAATACCGCCTCCTGGGCAGAGATCATCTACAGTCTCATTGATGGTCGTCTCTATAGTTGCATATGCTGTTCCATTGACAGTATAGCAGACTTGCATCGAAATAGCATCAATTTCAGGTCTACCCTCTGCAGTAGCGGACATATTCTGTACTGTAAAGATGGCACCAAAAAGAGGGTCATTAATAATCTCAGGTGTGAGGGTAATGCCCCAATCTCCAGGCGCATAGGTCACTGTCTCAAAGCCTGTAGTTTGGTTAGACCAAGACGATGAAGTGTTGGCACCATTAACAGGACTAAGAGAAAAATCAGGGAATCTCAGGAAAAAAGTCTCATCTCTTACATCTCCTGTAGCAGCATTATTCCGTCTGATGAGATCAAATGTTACAGATGTGACCATAGCATTGCAGGGTATGTCAAAGCCAAAATCCCAAGCCCCTACCCTAGAACTACTGTCTCCTGGATCTAAAGGTGTAAATGGTACTATACTAACGACATTGCCATCAGGAGCATTTCTTACACCTTCTGGATTGGTCCATGCAGAAGCCCCAGACACACCCGATAGGGAAGAATTACCGGCAAATGCATCTGTGCATATCTGTGCCTTAATCGTCACAGTTGAGGCCAAGAATAGTATACCCGATATTGCTGAAATAAATCTCATAACTATAAAGCTGAATTATTAATGTAATAGGATGGACTTCCATAGGAAATCAAAAAAATTGCCGTCTGTAACGACTAGTAGGGATAGGTCTACAAATATAAACATATTAAATTATTATTTAATGTGTTTATGCCTCAAAACAAGCCAGTTATTGCAAAATATTGTTAAAGTCCGGCCCCCTTAATAATTCACTTATGTAGCTAGAGCCTATCAAAAGGTCGAAATCTTAGCCATTTGTTCATATCTTGACCCAAATTTGCTAATGACCACAGACCTCCAAGCTTTATTTCCAGGCATTAAGGACCTAGATGAAAAATCTGTCTATGCCCTACTGAGAGCACTTAAGAACAATTTTGAGGGTCAAAAATTTGATTATATACACTATAAGCAGTCTGTAAAATCTCTAAAAGAGATGCAGATGGATGAGGCTACCTCCCACAAATCAGCCTTTATGACAGCTGCTACAATGGGATTGACCAAGGAGTCCTTATTAGCTTCTGCACAGAATTACGCGAGAGTTCTTGACAATGAGAGAGAATCATTTGCCAAGGCGCTCTTAAACCAACAAAGTCAAAAAGTCGAAGGTCGAAAGGCTGAAGTATCTCAGTACGAACAAAAAATAGAGTCGCACAAGCTTAAGATAAAGGAGCTAGAGAGAGAAATTGAGATATTTACAGAGAAGGTCAACTCAGTCGATCAAGATGTAGAATTGGCTGCAAAGAAAATTGCGGGAACAAAAGAGAAGTTTTTAAGCGTTTATAAGGTATTGTCAAAAGAAATAGCCGAAGACATCAAAACGATAAATACCATCTTATAATTACAATATGCCAGATCAACAAAACCCTAAATCATTTTGGAGCAAACCGGAGGGAAAGGCCGGTGCCATATTTCTCATCGCTATCACTGCTCTTATAGGGTGGATGGCCGTCTCATTTGGCGGATTAATCTTAGCTACACTCGGCCAGACACTGAGTATGGCCGTAGGACTAGGTGTACTAGGTCTTATAGTGTTTATGGCGTTAGATGGGCGGACAAGGAACCTGATTGGTTATATGTACCAAAGTCTGATGCGTAAGATCACGAGCCTTTTTGTGACTATAGACCCAATGGGTATACTTAAGAATTATATCTCGGACCTAGAGAAGAATCTTAAGAAAATGGGTAAGCAGATAGGCAATCTGAAGGGACAGATGCGTAATCTCAAAACACAACTGGCCAATAACAATCAAGAGATAGAGCAGAACCTAGCTATCGCCAGAAAGGCTAAGCAGTTAGGGAATGAAAAACAACTCGTGCTCTCTACTCGAAAAGCCGCTAGACTTAAGGAGACCAATAAAAAGTATGTCGCCCTCCACAGCAAACTCGCTGTCCTCTACAGAGTATTGACCAAGATGTATTCTAACTCAGAGATCTTACTCGAAGACACCAAGGATCAAGTCAAGGTAAAGGAACAAGAAAGAAAAGCTATAAGAGCTTCTCACTCTGCAATGAAATCTGCGATGAGCATCATCAAAGGAGATCCGGATAAGAGAGCGATGTTTGATCAAGCGATGCAAAATGTTGCCGATGACGTTGCCAATAAGGTAGGTGAGATGGAAAGGTTTATGGAGCTATCCTCTGACTTTATGCAATCTATAGACCTTCAAGAAGGTATATTCGAAGAGAAAGGATTGGCTATGCTCGAGGAATATGAAAAGAAAAGCACACTTCTACTCCTCGGTGGTGAGGAAGAAATGGGCGAAACGCTAGATCTTAATGAGCCTAGAAAAGAAGTGCAGTACAGAACAAAAAAAGGAGACTCAGATTATGGCAACTTTTTTGAGTAATCTACAGAAGCCTATAAGAACAATAAAACAGCCGACCTCTAGTCGGCTGTTGCTGTTTATAGCGCTTGCCAGCCTTATGCTATCCAGCTGCAAAGGTGATATCACCAAGCCGAGGCAAGTAGATCAGGAAAGCTATAATAAGATCAGGGGTAAGACGATGGGCACCACGTATACCATTGTGTATGCACCCTACTCTAAGTCCATATCTCAAGCTACCATAGACTCCATACTCATCAGTATCAACCAATCTGTATCAACCTATATCGACACATCCACCATTTCGAAAATCAATCATAGTAACGTATACGGTAAATCAACTGAGATACTTGTTAATGGAGAAAGTAGGACACAAGACAAAATAGAACTGTCTAGCGATATGCACTTCGAACACAACTATAAGGTTGCCAATCGCATCTACTTAGATACCGACGGATATTTTGATCCTACAGTGATGCCGTTGGTTAATTATTGGGGATTTGGCTATACACCAAAGAAACCAGTAACCAAAATCGATAGTCAAAAAATAAACAGCATTCTTAAAACTATAGGGATGGAAAAAATTACTGCAGAATCGGTAGCGGGCAGCCTTATCTGCGTAAAACCCACAGAGACAGAGCTAGACTTCAGTGCAATAGCAAAAGGCTATGCCGTAGATTATATTTCAACTTATCTTAAGGAGCAAGGCGTGGAAAATCTTATGGTAGAAATTGGCGGTGAAACCTATGCTGAAGGCCTGAGTCCCAGATCAAAAAAATGGATCATCGGTCTCAATACGCCGACAATAGACAGCGGGCTTACAGATTTCTCTAGCTATCTAGAATTAAAAGGAATGGCTGTCGCCTCCTCTGGCAACTACCGTATCTACTATGAGGTTGAGGGAAGAAGATATGGTCACGAAATCAACCCGAAAACAGGCTATCCAGAAAGAAATGCACTGCTCGGCGTCTCAGTGATAGCACCAACTTGTATGGAGGCGGATGCTATTGCTACAGCACTTATGGTGATGGGTCAGGAAAGGGCTAAAGCCTATGTAGAATCTAAACCACATATAGAAGCGGTACTCTTTGTAGGCCATAAAGAAGGCGGTATAGGATTGATTAGAAGCGAGGGATTTGCTAATTATGAAGCTAAATTAACAGCACTAGTAGAGGCTAACTAGGTATCCGTAGATTAAAAGAAATGAAGTGTCCATAATGGTGGTCAACCCCCTGACATAGCGTACATTTGGCGCGGAAAACATAACATTTCTGACTGTAATTCAGTTAATATTGGGTCCGAGTCAATTGAAAAGACAATCATATTGGAAAAGTCAAAGCTTTATAATTTATCTAAGATATTCAGCCTCTTTATCCTCCTCACCATTGGTTCTGGAGATCTCCTAGCCCAAGAGAAAACTATAGTCAGAGGAAAAGTCTTTGACGCTAAGACAAAAGAGCCCCTACCCTTTGTAGATGTCACATTTAAAGATACTTATGTCGGTGCCTCTACAGATCTAGATGGGCAATATCTGCTCAATACCAAAATACCCTCAGATAGTCTGATGGCATCATTTCTAGGGTATAAGACATCTACCCAAGCCATTGAGAAAGGTATACGTCAGGTAATCAACTTTTACTTGGAAGAGGAAGGTGTCATCGCCGATGCTGTCACCATCACAAGCAAAAAGGGTCGATACAAGAAAAAGAACAATCCAGCAGTAGACCTCATAAAGAAGGTCATTGAAAATAAAGACAAGAATAGAATAGCCAATGCAGAATTCTATAACTATAAGAAGCACGAGAAAATTGAACTCGATATTAATAATATTACTGAAGAGTTTACAAAGAAAAAGCAATTCAGAAATTTTCAATTTCTATGGAATTATCTTGACACCTCAGAAGTAAACGGTAGAGCCTACCTGCCTCTATATATGAGAGAGGTGATATCCAATATACATTTTAGAAAAGATCCTAATTCTAAAAAAGAAATCAGGGAGGCCATCAAGATGACAAAATTTGATGAAGCCATAGATGTAGAATCTATCAACAGTGGTATCGACATTATCTATGACGAAATAGATATCTATCAGAATAGTATTAAACTGTTGGACAATGACTTCTTAAGCCCACTAGCACCTTGGGGTATCAATTACTATAGATATTATATACTAGACACTGTCATCGTTAATAATCAAAGCGCCATACAGATGGCCTTTATTCCTAGAAATAAAACTTTTATAGGATTTACAGGAGATCTATATATATCTAATGACGATAACTACACTGTCCTAAAAGCAGAACTCGGTATAACAAAAGATATCAGTCTCAATTTTGTAAGAGACTTAAAAGTGACACAAGAATTTGAAGAAGTAGATGGCATCTATGTATTGAAGAAAGATAAGATGACCTTAGATCTTGCGCCATCAGAAAGTGGGCTAGGTGCCTACGCGAGTAGGATGAACCTATACGATGACTATAGCTTCATAGAGCATCCAAACGAAAATGTCTATAAAGGCGCAGAAGACATCAAGCAAGCAGATGATGTTTATAACAAGCAAGATGCTTACTGGACAGAAAATCGTATTGCCGCACTTACAGAAAAAGAGCAGGGCATCTACAATATGGTAGATACACTGGTCACTGTGCCTACTTACAAACGACTAGTATTCTTGACCAAGGTTGTTGCTACTGGCTACATCGAAGGAGATTACTGGGATGTAGGTGACTTGGGCACCTTCTTAGCATTTAACGATGTAGAAGGATGGCGACCTAGATTTGGTGGTGAGACCTCACATAACCTGAGTAAAAAATGGCAAGCAGAAGCTTATGTCGCGTATGGTATCCGAGACAAAGCTTGGAAATATGAAGGCGTCTTTACTTATACGTTGAATGACGACTGGAAAGAAAATCCGAAAAATTTTCTTCGAGCCTCTTACACACACGATGTCATCTTTCCTGGGTTACAACTAGAGTTTATAGAAGCAGATAATTTTCTAACCTCTATAAGAAGAGGAGAAGCCAATCAGATGCTATTTCTAGACAAGTACAGTCTTGAGTATTTTCTAGATAGAGATGTGGGATTCTTTAAGTTAGGTCTAGATAGAATGGGCAGAAGACCGTATGGTACTATGCGCTTCTTAGCAGAGAGAGATGGCTCTATAATTAATATTCCTACTGTCAATACATTTGAGTTTCACTTTGCAGGTGAATACTCTCCTAATGCTTCTTTTCTCCAAGGTAGAAAAAGCAGAGTACCTGTAATTGACAATGTTCCTAGATTTCAACTGAGTTATACTGGTGCATTTAAAGGTATAGCGGGTGGAGAATATGCTTATCATAAGGTCGCCTTAATTGCTAAAAAAAGAGTCCCTCTTTCTGTGGTCGGTCGGTCCCTCCTCGAAGCTGAGGTGGGCGGTGTGATCGCCAACAATGATCTGCCATATATATTACTATACATACCTAGAGCCAATCAAGCCTTTTCTTTTCAGAGAAATTCTTTCAATACGATGAATTTCTTAGAGTTTGCTGCTGATAGATATGTACGATTTTCTTGGCAACACTTCTTTGATGGTTATGTCCTCAATAGGATTCCACTTATCAGGAAACTTAACTTGAAGGAGGTACTTACCGCCAAGGTGATCTGGGGTGCCTTGAGTGACAAACATAATCCAGCTCTCCATCCTGACCTAATACAATTCAATATCAATCCGCTAAACGGAGAATCATTTACTTATCCATTAGAATCCGATAGACCTTATATCGAGTATGGCATTGGTCTGTATAATATATTCAAGTTTATACGAGTAGATCTTATTAAGAGAGCCAACTATCTTGACCACCAAAATGTAGAGAATCTCTTCAATGTAAAAGGTCTAGGACTAAGAGTAAAATTGAAAGTAGAATTCTAGCGGGATCTACTTTGATTTTTCTACAGCTTGTAAGCCTAGCTTTGAAGCCTCCACGAGCATAAAGTCAAAGGCGGCATCATAATCATTTGTAATCAATCCATCGAGTATGGCCTCTCGGATGCTATCCTTAATGATCCCTACCTCGCGTGAGGGGTTGAGTTGGAATGTATCCATAATTATCTGACCAGTAATCGGTGGTTGCCAGTTTCGTATTTGATCTTTCTCCTCTACTTCGCGAAGTTTGATTTTTACTTTCTCGTAATTTTCTTTTATGCGCTTGACCTTAGCATCATTCTTAGAGGTGATGTCTGCCTTACACAACATCATCAAGTCATCAATATCATCACCAGCATCAAAGAGTAATCGACGTATAGCCGAATCGGTTATTTCTTCTTTAGTCAGAGAGATAGGTCTGAGGTGCAATCTTACCAGCTTTTGCACATAACGCATCTTGTTGTCGAGGGGCAATTTCAGTCGTTTAAAAATCTTAGGCACCCATCGAGCACCGACAACCTCGTGTCCGTGAAAAGTCCACCCCCGCTCTTTGTCAAAACGCTTGGTAGGTGGCTTAGCGATATCGTGTAAGATAGCTGCCCACCTTAGCCATAAATCCTCCGTCTCCATCGCCAAGTTGTCAAGCACTTGGAGAGTGTGATAGTAATTATCCTTGTGTCCTATATTATTGATGATCTCTACACCGCGGAGTTTCTCAAACTCTGGCAAGAAATGCTGAAGCAAGCCCGTCTCAGATAGGATATCGATGCCCTTACTCGGGGTAGCGGAAACGATAATTTTATTGAGCTCGGTCATTATACGTTCCATCGAGATAATCTCTAGACGGTGGCTATTTTCCTTTATGCCTGTGAGTGTTACCTCATCAATGTCGTAATCCAATTGCGCAGCAAAGCGTACCGCCCGCATCATCCTTAATGGATCATCAGAAAACGTTTTGCCTGGAGCCAACGGGGTCTTTATCAATCTGCGCCCGATATCACCGACTCCATCAAAGGGGTCTATGAGTGTGCCGAAATCTTTATCATTCAGAGAGATGGCCATCGCATTGATAGTAAAGTCTCTTCTGTTCTGGTCATCTTCTATTGTACCTGGTTCTACTTCTGGCTTGCGAGAATTACGAGAATAAGATTCTTTCCGAGCACCAACAAATTCCAGTTCTATCTCATCTAGCTTAAGCATAGCCGTACCAAATCGTTTAAAGACCACGACCTGCCGAGACGCTTTTAGTATTTCGCCTACTCTTTTTGCTAACTTAATCCCATCACCGACGCAGACGACATCTAGATCTTTGGTAGGTCTATTAATCAATCTATCTCGTACAAATCCACCAACCACAAAGGCTGGATATCCCAACTCTTGGGCTGCCTGGCTTATAGCATTGACTATAGGCAATTCCTCTTCATAAAAAGTAAATTCCATTTATACTTCCTGTGGTTGGGGCTTAGAGTAGACGTCGAGAATCTCATCGAGTATTTCGTACAAGACTTCTGGGTTGTATTCCGTCACCAGCTTACTGCGGTAGTGCTTGATATTGCGTAGACCTCTGAAGTAATTGGTATAATGCCTGCGCATCTCTACTACGCCTAAGCGCTCACCTTTCCACTCTAGGGATCTTTCGAGATGTTCTTTTGCCGCAGCTACTCTCTCCGCGATTGTGGGTGGTGGCAGTATCGTTCCGTCTTTGACATAAGCCTTGATCTCTCTGAATATCCAAGGATATCCTATGCTGGCTCGACCTATCATAATGGCATCTACACCGAAACGCTTTTTATACTCTACTGCTTTCTGTGGCGAATCTATATCTCCATTACCTATTATGGGTATGTGGATACGTGGATTAGCTTTAATCTTACCTATCTCGGTCCAGTCGGCCTCCCCCTTATACATCTGCTTACGTGTACGGCCGTGTATAGCCAAGGCGTGGATGCCTACGTCCTGCAGCCGCTCTGCCACTTCTTGTATCTTGATGGTATTGTCATCCCAGCCTAATCGCGTCTTGACAGTAACTGGCAACTTGGTTGACTTAACGATGTGATCTGTTAACTTGACCATCCTATCTATATCTTGGAGAATACCAGCTCCTGCCATTTTGCAAACAACTTTCTTTACTGGACATCCAAAATTGATGTCCAATACTTCTGGTTGTGCCTCTTCTACGATCTCAGCGGCACGTGACATAGAATCTAATTCCGCACCAAATATTTGTATACCGATAGGTCGCTCCTCTGGATAGATATCTAATTTTTGGACACTTTTAGACGCATCTCGTATGAGCCCTTCTACACTGATAAACTCTGTGTACATCATATCACAACCCTGCTTCTTGCAGAGTGCTCTAAAGGGTGGATCGCTGACATCCTCCATTGGTGCTAACATCAACGGAAAATCACCTAACTCTACATTACCTATCTTAACCATATCGCAAAGTTAAGGCCTATTTAGCTTGTTTGATTGATTTGGTATTCAACTCGATCAATCTAGTTCAACATATACATTATCCCTAGTAATCCGACACCGCCCAATACAATGGTATAAGGGAAGGCCATCTTGACCATCTTTCCGTAAGAGAGATTAATCAATGGCGCAATCGCCGAGGTCAATAAGAATAGGAACGCCGCCTGTCCATTAGGTGTTGCTACACTCGGCAAGTTGGTTCCTGTGTTGATGGCTATTGCCAGTTTCTCATAGTGCTCTCTATCTATAAGACCATTTTTAAAAAGGTCTTGGACTTCACCGATATAAACCGTGGCGACGAATACATTGTCACTAATCATAGATAAAAACCCATTGGCCAGATAAAAGAGAGATGCTTGGCTGCCGATAGGCCTCTGTGTCAACCACTCAATGACGGGTGTAAAGAGATGCTGATCGTGTATCATTGCTACAATAACAAAGAAGACGACAAGAAGACCAGTAAATGGTAGAGCCTCCTCAAAGGCTTTTCCCAGCGAATGCTCATCAATGATACCCATAAAGGCCGTCTGCAAGATAATAAGCGCTAAGCCTATTAATCCAACTGGAGCCAAGTGGAGGGCTAATCCGATGACCAACAGAATACCACAAACTGCCTGTACAATCAACTGATACTTTTGTTTCTGAGTTCTGTTGCGATCTTCTTCGTCCGTATAATTTTCTATGATTCCTCTGGCTACCTCTGGCAATTTGGTACCGTAGCCAAATAAGCCTGTTAACTCCAATATCGCTGTAGTTATGAGTCCACAGAAGAATACTGGAATCGTAATAGGTGCCATCTTGAGAAAGAAAGTGATGAAGTCCCATCCCATCCGATCGGCAATCAACAAATTCTGGGGTTCTCCTACTTGTGTCATAACGCCTCCAAGAGCTGTACCCACAACGCCGTGCATAACAAGACTTCTAAGGAAAGATCTAAATTGTTCTAGGGTCTCCCCGCTCAGCTCCTTCCTATCCAATACACCACTGCCATCATAATCGGCTGAGCTACTATGGATCTTATGGTAAACGCCATAAAACCCAACAGAGACGGATATCAATACCGCAGTAACTGTCAAAGCATCCAAGAAAGCCGATAGTATAGCCCCTAGGAATACAAAGAGTAAGGACAGGAATAGCTTAGATTTTATTTTAGTGAATACCTTACTGAAGATGTACATCAACAAGGGCTTCATAAAGTAGATACCCGCTACCATAAAGACCAAAAGGAGTATAACCTCTAGGTTGGCTTCTATCTCGTGATAAGCGTGCTTAGGTGTTGTAAGCCCTAGCGCCAAGGCTTGTATAGCGAGCAATCCACCAGATTGTAGTGGGTAGCATTTCAGGGCCATCGCCAAAGTGAATATAAATTCAAATATGAATAGCCAAGCCAATGCTGCGTGGGGGATAACAAAATAGAGGACTACATTCATGACTAAAAAGCCAATCATCGTCAACTTGAACCAACTGGGACTGTTTCCTAAAAAGTACTTAAACATTGATTATCAGTAGTTTATGTTCAGAGTGAATTCACTTACAAAACCTTAAAAATACCTCAATTCTATACTTTAAAAGGAGTTTGGCCTAGATTATTCATTATATAGAAAAAGGCAGAACCTGTTACAGACTCTGCCTTTTTCCACCAAAAGAATATCCTAGTTAATCTAATAAGATCATTTTGTGTGTCTGCTGTGCCTTGTCTGTAAGGAGTTCGTAATACAAAACGCCTTTAGACTGCAAATTTTCTTTGGATAACAACACTGTATTCATACCCTTCTGACCAATTTTTTCTTCCATATAGACGAGTCTTCCGCTCACATCAAATATACTCAGTACCGTAGGGCTAGCCTCAGGCAAATAGTAGGTAATCTCGGTAAAATCAGTCCAAGGGTTCGGATTGTTATTGAACAATATCACTTCGCTACCCTCCTCACCAGAGAATCGATCTACTGTCAACTCCACTTCTCTCACCTCTATATCACTATAAGCTTCCGAAGGAATGCGACTATGACTCAATGAAACTAAGTCACTGAGAAAAGCATCCTCATATGGTAAGATCAAAATTTCAACCAAGTTATTCGAAAGTGAGACTGGATCTAAATTATACCAGACAAAAGATGCTCTTTCTTCCCTTACGTATGCCTGCCCTTGAGCCAACTGAGTAGCGAGAGGTGTCATATCTAGTATCACAGCTTTTTCAGTATTAATAGCTAAGTCAAATTGCAAACCACTTATATCAATGACCTCATTAGCGCTCAGAATTATAGACTGTTCTACACCTGCTTCTAGTTTGACATCTGGTGTATAGAGTTCTAACTTCTCTGATCTATTAGCTAATTCTGTATTGGTAAAATGCGTGTAAGATTGATCTACATCACCAATTTTTACACCTATAAAATCTATTTGCATATCGGATTCTAATCGAGGTATCAAATAGTCCTCTCTGATCGAAGCGTCAAATGGATTATCACCCAAGTCTTGAGTAGCGTCAATGATTCTCCAAGAGTTATTCTGTGGAAAATCTGTGTAAACACCTAAAATCAATTTACGTAATTCTATCAAATCGATACCATTAATTGCACCTGACTTATCAATATCAGCCGCTACCAGTTTATATGGCGAAGTAATTTTATCTACTCCAAGTATATGTCTTTGAATTTTTATCAAATCAATAGTCGACACACCATTCAGGTGATTGATATCTTTTTTAGCGTTCAACTGGTACGATCCTCCCGAAGGCATTTCGCCAAAGGCATAAGTACCTTGCGGATCACTAAATTCTGGCGAAAGTGTAGACCCTGAAAGAACCAACTCCACATCCTCTACTTGTTGAGCAGACTCTGTCATTATATTACCTGCTATGACATTGGATACCATATCCACACATTCTACCTCTATCTGTCGAGTACAGGTTTGTTGTAAACCGTTACAGCCTGTTGCCGTAATAGTGAAATTTGTCGTGCCTTGCTCAGAGACTTCTATCTCTAATGTGTTACTACCAAAGTAAGAGATAATATCTTCTCCATTGGCCCCGAAGTCAGCATCTACTCTCAGTGTGAAATCGCTAGGATTACAAACTCCCAAAACATCAGTTACAGAAAAAGGTACGGTTAAGTTTTCCTCTGCACAAACGAAATAAAGCACGTCGGTATCTGGAAAGGTACAGTCTGAAATTGCCAAACTATTACTTTGCGACCCACTACACAAGTCAAGCTGCGTCACAGTTATCTGAGCCTCGCAACTCGTGTCCAATCCGAAATCATCCTCGACATATACAGTGACAGATACAGGGTTAGTACCCAACTCATTGCAAAGTAACGTTCGCTCCACTACAGAATCATCTGAGGCAAAAGAAAATCGAGGTGTGTAGACACTACAACCATATTGCACCTCTGCTAGTGTATTGGCATTCAATACGACCATCGGTACATTATTCCATATCTGAACTGGAATTGACAGCGCATTACAAGTAACAACCGGCTGAGCCCCATCTGCTATACGTATGGTTTTTTCACAAGTAGTTTCATTTCCACAATCATCTCTTACCGATATAATAAATCTGTGATCGCCCACTGGATATCCATCAGGTCTTGCTGTAAGACTAGAGAAAGTCCCACCATTAGAAACATTAGAAGCAACTACTACAGGTAGTCCTGAAAAGAATAATCTTTCAGTAATTGTAGCCGTCGGCGAAGAGCAATTGTCTTGAGTGAATATTCCGAAATTAAAGTTGGCAGTCCCTGTACCATTAAGACAATTAGTCGCGGGAAAGGTTTCCATCTGACAAGTAGGATCCAATACCAGTGGTGCCTCATTTTCAGTGATATTTATCACTTGTTGCCACTCATATGTTGGTGGAGTGCCATTCACGAGATCACCACACCAATCAACAACTGTCCAAGTTCTAATTATCTGAGAACAAGTACCAGCTACCAACTGGACTTGAGAAACAAGAGGCCAATCCTTGGTTAATGATACGCCTACGCTATTGCATCCGTTCTGTGTAAAACTAGGAGTTACTCTAGAAAATAATCCTAGAGCCTCTAATGTCTCTGGACTATAATCATCATCTGCGCATCCTGTTACTGTCAGGTCATCTGGCCATACAATACTAGATGCATCAAACGGTTGAGAATTGGATGCAGTTAGAGTTTGTGTACAAGTAACGTCGTTGCCTGTATCAGAAATAATAAAAGTCCTTATAACAGTTCCAGAATTACATGGAGCATTAAAATTATTGAGATCAACTATAGGACCTGACACGGTAGGCATAGAACAATTATCCGTAGATGTACAATCACCAAAGGCGGTCTTATCTGTAAAGTCAAGCCCAGCGCTACAATCAAAAGTCATATCTACAGGACAAGTCACAACTGGCTCTATTTTGTCTTGTACAACAACGTTGGCAATACAGGCTCCAAAATTACCGTCACCATCCAGCACTCTGAGTTCTACAGTAAGGGGCTCAGTTGATTCTGCATCTTCACAGCAAAAAGCCACAGTGCTAGAAAAACCACAAGGATCATTCATTTCTAGGATATACGGAAACTGCTGACTACCAAAGACTAGTTCCCATTCTCTATTTTCATTAAGTATAACATGATTTCCAGGTACAATTGGTGCACCATTAGCATCCACTTGTTCTGGTGCCCAGTTGGCCATTCCTGTTAATAAAGAATGATCAGACCAAACAAAAGTTCCATTGTCTAATAATGAAAGTCCTATATAAATAGAGTCGGCTAGACCCGCTAGTTCTGTTTCTAAAAAATCAACTGACACAGTCTCATTGAGGATTACAAGTCTACCCTCTAGGGACTGTGCAAAATTATTTGCCGTACTAATATTTGCCCCAGATTGAGATAAGTAGTAATATCTTCCTGACTGCTCTCCCAAGAAATCAAACCCCTCTAGATTAGCAGGATTACAAGGACAGTTAGAATTGTTTCGTTTGATAACCGTCATAGACATATCACAATTATCAAATGAACCATCATCAAAAGTCTGCGTTCTAGCAACCGCTGTCCCATCAGCTCTTAGAGATACCACAGAATTCTGATCGCAAATAGCGACTGGTTGTGTATTGTCATTGACTGTGACTTGCTGCACACAAGTAGCAGAATTTCCACAATCATCATAGACAACGTAAGTAACAAGAGAAGTTCCAGATAACTCAATAGTAAACCCAGCTGTAGTATTGTTAGAAAAACCTCCAGGATATTGGATGTCAACCTCTAGCTCTTCAGAGTTATTGAAAAAAGCTGAGCAATCGTCGGAAACGATTGGTAGATTAACCTCAAAGAAACCGGTACATGTCTGGTTAGCACCAACTGGTACTTCGACGAATGGGTCTCCACAATTAATTGTAGGCGGCTCAGAATCAGCTATCTCTATCTTCTGTACAGGATTACCTGATCCAGATTGAGGACAGTTCCATCCATTGAGCATCCAAGTCCTCATTATAACTTTCTTACAGCCAAAATTTTCAGTTATAATATCACGATAATCAACGGATAGACTGCAATCTTGACTCGAAAAAGGATACAAACTTAGTAACTCACCATTCGACATTAGAACTGAAGGAGTTCCTGTTAATGATACATCAGGAATGCCATTGCTAGTTGCCAAATCCGAACAGACCAGATTAGTATCATCACTTAACTTAAAATCTTCTGGCCAAATAATTTGATCTATATCGATGCGATTTAGAGAAATTGTCTGAGTACAGGTAGACGTATTACCAAAACCATCTGTCGCTAGATACTCTATAGTAAATATCTTTAGATAATCGGCATTACAATCCAAGTCTTCAAACTCACGAGATGTAATGACGATTGAGGCTTCAGTCGAACAAACATCCGAAACTGAAGGCATATAGCTTTCTAATTCAAAGCAATTTAAGTCGATATCATCACAAGCAATCTGTGGACCTAACTTATCCTCGACATTTATTATACCCCAACAGCTATTGTCATTTTGACTAACCTTAGCAGTTACAGCCGTCCACAAGTGAATATCTCGAAGTGTATTATCACTAATAGTATCGCCATCTGCTTCTATTAGCGTTAAAGTATAATCGCCACCATTAGCTAAGGACAAGATATCAGAAGGAAAAACTACTGCCGTGCAGTTGTTATCTAAAGAAATATTGACACTAGAATGACAACTTATTGCCTGAGCAGACAATTTACTATGACCTACGATACTAACAGAAATACAAATAATATATCCGCATAGCACTCTTAGAATAGAAGTAGGAAACTTCATACAAATCAATTTTTGGTAATAAATATCGAAGGCTAATCACCGCAGACAAGGCTGCGCATAATGAAGGCCTAATAGGGATAGAGAACAAACATATTACAAATATATATAATATGTAATACGCTGGCAACAAAAATTTAAAAATGCAGTGCCTTACTTTCTCATAGGGACACTATTTAATGCTGGTGTTTCGAATAGAGACATATCATAGATGACAGTTTCTAAATAAATGTTAACTGTAGTGAAGGCATGAATACGATCAGTATCTATAACAAACTTATCTATAATCAACCGTCTCAAATCCGCGTTTAGTCTTAACTTATCCTTTACAGCATACTTAGAGAGTTGAGTATCAATCTGCTCTTGTATTGACTCTATATTATCTTCGATAGAGAAATACATCAGCTTTTTTAATTGGTTCTTAATTTTGCTTTTTAGTAGCCAAGCACCAGCTCTGTGCAGGATATTCTTAGTCTGCACCTTAACATCGAGGTCATCTACATAGAATGCTTGTTTAGAATTATCAAAAATAGGTTTGCCAGTAAGGCGCAATACACCTGTAAATGAACCCTTTACATCAACTAGACTAACTAGATTTTCACCTTCTGAGAAGATCTTAACATCTTTGACTGTAATGGTTTTTCCATCATTTGAGAAAGTCTTATTCACGAAGTTCTCTTCCACGTATTGATTCATCTTATCAAAGCCAAAATCTATCACCATATTAATGTGAGAAGTATCATCTAAATCTTTTTCCCATGAGAAAACTGGCAGACTCAAACCAGTCACCTTATCAGTAGGCTCATAAGAGGTGACCTTAGTTCTACCCTGAACCGTCACATTACCAGTAGTCCATTGTTCATTATTATTGATTTCTGATAAGTAGATTTTTTCGGGTACAACTTGTGCCCAAGAATTAAGAACTGTATCCAGAGCTATTGGCTTTTCGACATATTTCATGAGATCAAGAACTTTACCCTTTATATCTAATTGCTCATTGACAGATTTATCAATTTGTAACTCAAACTGACTCTTACTTTTGTCAATTATTGAGTTGGCTAGGCTTCCTACAGGGATATTAAAGGCACCAAGAGACAGCTTTGGCTTGTCAATCCATTCATAATGTTCTAACAGTGTATTGGTAACTAGAGTCCATTGTGCAGTCATATCCAATTCAGTCACAAAACTTAGTTCCAACGATCCCTGTGCATTGATGTTGCTAAAAATTGTTGCTTTGTCCAAGCCTATACTGAGTGGTAAAGTCGTCAAAACAGTCCTCCCTGCAAATTCCACAGTAGCATCCTCTATCTTATCGATAGTCACGTGGACGCCTTTATATGATAACTCCATATCACTGGCTAGATAGGTATCAATTAGTGTATTAAATGTATCACGGATAGCTTGTTTATCTATTTTATAATGGACATTAAGCGTAGACTTTAGCTCTGGCATAACAAACCTAGTTTTTGGTGCTTCGACAATAGATAAATCCTTAGTCGATTTGCAAGACAAGAAAAGAAAGACAACTAATAAAAATGAGAACGCAGTCTTCATATCTGAATATTTAAATTAGAAAGTATACTAAAAAAAGCCAAAATGATAGTCACTTTGGCTTTTCTAAGAATTAATATTTCTCAAAAATTAAAATCGATAAATAGTATTTGGTGGGATGGCCTCTATCTAAGTGTATACTGAGAAATTATTAAAATACGATTTTGAGTTTTCAAAAAGTTTGAGACTTTTAACATGTAAATCATTAGTAGTTAAGTAATAGGGTATTATTAATAAGAGAGGAGCCCATTACAGACTCCTCTCAATTTCTTATCTTACAAATAACATCTTCTGTGTTTTCCTTGCATTATTGCTGCTAACTACATAGTAGTAGACACCACCAGAAGAAAGATCAGATTTAGTCAATTCTATCGTATTCAAGCCTGATGTACCGACTCCATTTCTAGAGCATACTAACTTACCGTCAGTATTTAATACTTCAAGACTGTAGCTTCCACCTATTGGTAGGTTGAATGAGATAACCGTTGCCGTAGTCCACGGGTTAGGCGTATTCTGGTAAACCTCAAATTCTTGACTTAGCTCAGAATTAAGATCTAAGCGTAACTCTGCAATATCTCCATCAGTATAAGCTTCTGGGTTAAGTCCATCAGCAGAAATAGAAATGTAGTCACTCAGTCGGCCAGAAGTATGGCTAACAAATCTCATAGAAAAGACATCACTTAGATCAACTTGTTTAGCACCAAAAACTGAATGCCAAGAGAAGTTGATTGTACCTGGCTTAACGACGTGGTAGTTAGCATCAAGTAAAACGCGTGACCTAGAATGTACACCAACAAGTGTAAGCTTATCAGTATCATAACCTAAAGTAAACTGGAATCCATCAACGCTTTCTTCAATTGAGAAATCCACGTCTACAAGCGCATTCTCGTTTATGAGAACTTCATTTGCGCTTATCTTAACTGCATCAGCTCTTCGAGTATCTAATACTACATCATTTAGATTAGCTATTACATCTCCATTAACATCTCCAATTTTGACTCCGATAAAGTCAATATCCATATCGCTAGTTAAATCTCTGACAACATACTGCTCAGGGAAATATGCCCCAAAAGGATTTGTCTCATCGGCAAATTGATAAGCAGCATCAACCATTCTCCAACTTGTATTCTCAGCAAAGTCAGTAGAAATTCCCAAAATGAGCTTCCTTAACTCCACCAAGTCTATTCCGTCAATTTTGTTAGATTTATTGATGTCTGCCGCAATCAACTTGTATGGAGAATCTAAGTGCTCAATAGACAGAATATGTCGTTGTATCAACACTAAATCCAAAGTTGAAATTCCATTCATAGGGTCAACATCCTTCGATGGTACAATTTGATACGGATTTCCAAAAGGCACTTCCGAGAAGGCATATAGGCCATCGATATCCGTCTCATCTATAATGTCCATAGAGTTTAACCTGACCTCAACAGCAGATACCATTCTAGAATCTTCTGTCTGTATACGACCTGCTATAGTACCATTTGTAAATGGCTGAGGACAGACACTAAATGGATCTAAAACTTGCAAAATATTTGAACAAGAATCTAACAGCTCATTACCAGAGTACAGATAAAGTGTATACATAGATGATATGCCTACTGTCTGATCTGCACAGTCAAAATCCATTTCAATTACATTAGGATCTACTAGAGACCAAGAAACTGTGAAGCTTGTATCAGGACAAATACTCGTTATTTCTGGGCAGGCCGCAATGGAATTGACTGTTACCATACCAGTAGTACCGAGATTGACAATTAATTTCTTACAGGAATCAAAAGTTGCAGAAGTGTCAACAACCATAACCTCGTACTCACAAGTACTTACATTTCCACAATTATCTTCTCCTGTTACCGTAACAATTGTTGTTCCAGCTGGATATAGACCAGTAGCATCTGAAGAGTTAGGGTCATTTGCAAATGGAGAGTTATTGCTCCCTGCAATGACGCCAGTACAGTCAGAAATCGTTGCTGGCAAATTAACTAGAACTTCACAATCTGTTGAATTGACTGGAAGAAAAACCAAGGTATCATTAGGACACGTAATATCAGGTCCTTGTAGATCATTCAAGATTATCGTCTGGGTAAAGGTAAATATACCCGCTCCAGTTCCAGTATTCAGCTGACAAGAATCTATGACAGTAAATGTTCTTTCTAGCTCGTTCACACATGTCATACCCGAATTAGGGGTCGGATCTACAGTGACAGAAGAAATAGAAATCAAAGAACAATCAATATTTGATGTGTCAACTATAGGCATTCCGGAATCTACATTATTAGGATCAACTATACAGCTGTCTAAAACAAAAGGTGACTCAGGGAAAGTAATATTAGCCGCCGTCAAAGGATTGACTGGAGGATCTATTGTTACTATTTGTGTACAACTAGCTTGGTTACCATCAACATCGCTAGCAATAAAAGTTCTTGTCATAACACCTACATTACAAGCATTGACATTCAATACTGGAGTTAATGAGGTGATAGATGGAACCTGAGCATTACAGCCATCTTCTGCTGTAGGTGTTCCAAATAGATTTGGATTAAACAATGACGTATTACATATTACTGATGTATCAGCTGGACAAGTTATTGTCGGCAATGCATTATCAACTATAGTTACTGTAGCGGTACAACTTGCACTCTGTATCGTACCTGGTGGCGTTGTAGATACTGTAAGCGTTACAACATTAGCACCCAAGTTGCTACAATCAAACTTATTGGGCGATACATCTAAAGTCACAGGTGCACCACACCCTGCATTAGAACCTGCATCTACTACTGATGGATCCAAGCAAAGAGAAGAACCGTCAAGCGGCACAGTGACATCTTGAACTAAGCAAGTAGGCGCACTGTTCTCTACAATAGTTACTGAACCTTCACACGTACTCGTCAAGCCACATTGATCCTCAACCGTTATCGTGACAATCTCTGTATTATTGACATTCGTACAGTCAAAAGTTGCGGGCATCACTGTTGCATTAAAGTTGACATCATCACAATTATCATCATAATCAGCAATTAATGTAAGTGGATCTATAGTCACACTTAACATTCCATTACCCGACATAATGAGCGGCGTGATTACATTTTGTAGTGCTTCACAAACTGGAGCAACAGCATCAACAACGGTCACTGTAGATACGCAGATACTAGAATTACCACTGACATCAGTTACCGTAATATTTACATCTATATCATTAGCACATCCTGCCACACCTGACATTAAATCAACACAATCAAATACTGATTGGCTTAAATTAATAGACAAAGTATCGCAGTCAAATATGGTGAGATTTAGATCATCCGCGGTGATTGTCTGAGCGATATTACTCAAGTTACCACCTACGCTAGTTGATTCATCTAAGTTTATTGTCAGATCATCACAAGTCAGTACTGGTGCTGTCTGATCTACTATAGTCACATTAGTCTTACAAGTCAAAGCCATACCAGACTGAGGTGTAACAGTTATAGTCACACAATTATCTAGTCCTATATTATTACAAGCAAAGAACGTAGGACTTATTGTAATATCTCCATCACAACCTGCAGAGCTACCTGCATCTACATCAGCTAATGTCACATTGAAGTTTCCATTAGCGTCTAGATTAAATGTGACATCAGGTATCGCTAGACATTGTGGGGCACTATCGACAACTTCAACTTGAGCAATACAAGTCGATTGCTGCTGACACTCATCCGTAACGACTGCTGTAACAGAATTGACACCTATATCTAGACAATCAAAACTAAAGTCACTTGGTGAAAAGGTGAATGCATTAGAACAATTGTCAGTTGGTGACCATATTTCATTGGCAGCAATCGTTCCTGTTGCTGTCATACCAGCTCCTAGCAAATTAACTTGCTGAATGACTGCTGGTGTAGGACACGTAGGGGCTTCAACATCTCTAACATTTACAATACTAGTACAAGTTGCAGAATTGCCTTGGGCATCTGTAACTGTCACGACGATAGAAATATCATCACTCATACATCCCATACCAGTATCTTCTAGATCTGCACAATTAAATTCTGATCTAGATATCATCTGCATTAAGCCTGGACAATTATCAGAAGTGTTATTATTATCAATTAGGAAATCAGCATCTATTGTTGCTAAACCATCTTCATCCAATGATACTGTCCTGTCAAGACAAGTAACCACAGGATCAATATCATCTGTTATAGTAACATTTGTACTACAAGTAGATACGACGCCTGACAAAGGCGTTACTGTAATCACTACAGATGTAGTTGTTCCTACGTCTTCACAATCAAAATCTGTCGGGCCAAAAGTAATGCTGCCATCACAACCTGCAGAACTTCCATCATCAATGTCACTGAACTCTACTACTCTATTACCAGTCTCATCCACGCTCAACGTAATATCGGAAATAGCTTCGCACTGAGGTGCACCATCAAGTATCTCAATTATTGTGTTACATACTGTTGTATGACCACAACCATCTCCTACTGTAACTGTCAATGGATTATCTCCAATATCATCACAGTCAAAAGTAAAGCTTGAAGGCTCAAAGGTTGATTGTGTATTACAGTTATTAACTACAGTAAATAGTGTCGAAGCATCTACGGTGACGCTAGCGGTAGCTCCCGCACCTAATAACATTATGTCAACATCAACTATTCCTGTACACTCAGCTATGGTATTATCCTGTACAGACACTGTCTGCGTACATTCTGCCGTATTACCGGCGGCATCTGTAGCAACTAGAGTTACATCAAATAATCCTGGACACCCTGGCACATTCGTTACAGTGGTATCTAGATCGTCACAATTAAATGTAGTTCTACCTATAAAGGCCGTTGTAATTCCACACTCATCACTGTTATCACTTACACTAACCAATATCATTGACTCTTCAAGTGTAACTGACTCTGGATCTAAGAATATTGTCGCATCCTGACAAACGATGACAGGTGCTTCTTTATCAGTAACTGTTACAGAACAAGAAGTAGTTGTGGATGAATTAACACCATCAGAAACAGTAAGTGTCACTGGTATTGGTGAATTAGCTAAATCATCACAAGTAAAGTTAGTTTGATCTAATGAAAACTGAAGGTTACTCGGACAGTTATCAGTACTGTTACTATTTATAGCTAAAGGATCTAAGATAGCTAGACCGTTAGCATCCAAGCATACCGTCCCATTCTGACATATAGCTACAGGAGGTGTAACATCGCCAACAGTCACAGAACATTCTGCAGTTGAGGTTGAGCCGCTAATATCCGTGATTGTCAAAACCGTAGTTAGGCCTGAAACACCAACCTGCGTACAATCAAAGCTTGTAGGAGATGCCTCTACCGTATCGATACCACAATCATCAGTTGATCCATTATTGAGTAGATCAGCCATCACGACTGCCATACCATTAGCATCTATATTAATTGTTACATCTTGACAAATAGCGACGGGTGGATCATTTTCTAAGAATACATTGAACGTACAGGTAGTCGATAATCCACATTGATCAGTTAGCGTATATGTTGTTGGATTTGCAACGCAAGGCATAGAACCAACCGCTCCAAAACTAGGGATTGCACCTATACAATTATCTTGAATACTAAATCCTTCAACGTTACTCACCACTTCATTAAAATCAATATTCGGTGTACCATCCATATTAAGTGGAACGGTTACATCAGAGCACTCAAAGAATGGTGCTATATTATCTTCGACTGTAACTGTAGAGCTACAAGAAGAAGTATTGCCTAACTGGTCTGTCACAAGAATAGACACCACCTGTGTAGCATTTGTCACACAAAATAAATCTCCACATCCGAAGGTAGAATCAGTAATTATTTCTACTGATGGTGGTAAGTTATCACAGACAGAAAGTGAACCATTATCTAGATCACTGACCATTACTGAAGCCATACCAAATGTATCAAGACTCACTGTAATCTGAGGCACAATATTACAAACTGGAGGTATATCACATACAACATTTATCACTTCTGGATCTTGGTCATCACCACCATTTGTATCTGTAATATCATCATTATCATTAGTATCATCGGGAGTCTCATCATTACCTGGGGTACTATCCACGTCAGGCAGATTTAAGGCATTATCCGCAGCAATTATCTCAGCATCATTAAGTATGGAAGAACCAACAAAGGTTGGACTTATCTCCAAGTTAACTGAGACAACAACCGGCGTGTCAGTTCCAGCAGGAACAGAGGCTACATTGAATGTTGCATTGGCATTCCATCCAGAATTATTTGCCACTACGAAGATCAAGTCATCTGGCACGTAATCTTGAACAATAACATTAGTCGCATCCAAAGTACCTTGATTGAATATCTCAATATTGTAGGTTACGATATCCCCAGGACTATAACTTGCTGGGCCACCAGGAGCTACTACTTTTCTAAGGGCTAAATCAAATACTTGACCCACAGCTACCTTAGCAGAATCCTCATCATCTTCACTTTGATCTCCGTCATCATTTCCTGGTGTAGAATCATTATCTGTAAGCATCTCGCCTTGGCCAGAAATCTCAGCAACATTGATAAGGCATTGACCCATAAATCCATCTTGAATTATGAAACAAATCTGCGTTGTAACTGCTCCACCATTTGCTGCTACAAACGGAATAGTAGCTTGTGCTAAACTTCCACTGAGCGTCCAAGGACTTCCTGAATTAAAAGTCAATCCTGCTGGAATATTGTCATCAATGGTCACATTTGTAGCATCAAGCGTTCCTTGATTAATTACAGACACATCGAAACAGACCTCTTCACCAGGTACAAACGTATCAGGTTGATCAGCGCTTAATATCTTGGTCAAAGCGAGATCATAATTTTGCTTGATAACCACTGTTTCAAAATCGTGGTCATCTTCATCTCCACCATTAGTTCCATCTTCACTAACTACATTATCAGAATCATTTCTGAAGTTATCATTAGTTTGACTTGTATCAGCGACACTATCTTCATCTGGTAGATTCATTGGATTAGTCGATCCAATTATTTCTGCAAAATTGGTAATGCTCTCAACCATTGTATTAGGATCTATTGTAACTGTTATCTCAACAGACTTATTCCATCCAGCACTTATAGAATCGATAGGTGTGTTAAGTATAGCTGTATTAGTACCTGGGAAAAGTGCCCAGTCAGGATCATTAAGAATAAAGCCTTGAGGCAAGTATTCTGCTATCTGAACATTAAAAGCATCCACAGTACCTTGATTAAGAACTGCTAGTCTAAATGTCACATCCTCACCTGGATTAAAGCAAGCTGGGCTACCTGGAGTCAACTCTTTTATCAAAGCTAGATCAAATACTGGACAAGCATTTATATTGTTGTTGTCTTGTACGTTTATCCTAACATTACAAGTAGACTGTTGTCCAAATTCATCTATAATGCATAAGGCTATGGTCCTTGTACTATCCCTATCCCTACAGTCAAAGCAAATCTCATTTGGATCTGAACTCTCACAAAATGAAAGACTATAGGCAATCGTATCTAATTGCTGAGCAGCTGGTAACAAGGCATTCTGCTGTCGGATTAAATCATTACATAAATGAGTAGAACCGTTGTCTAATAAGGCTGGTGTGATACAAGCCAATTCATTATCGGCCACACCATCACCGTCTGTATCCCAAGGCTCCAAAGCAACAGAAAGACTCTCTATACAATAAGCAGTCGGTGCTTTTTCACTTACAACTCTAACGGGCTTAGCACAAGTAGAAACATTGCCACATAGATCTTCAAATGAAATTAATACTATATGATTTCCAAGTGACAATTTATTCTGGAAGAATACTGTTCCTCCTACTTCACAATTATTTTGTACTTCAAAAGCTCCATCGCTATTCAAGTCTATACTCACACATTGCTTTAGTGAGCTGGCATCGGTACAATCATCTGTAGCAGAAACTTGGAAAGTTACATCTGCCTCTAAACATTCTAGAGTAACAACTTCCAATTGTTCTGTACAAGTCGCATCAATATCAGGTCCTGCTGTATTTTCAACCTTTATTGTTTGATCATAGGTATCTGACATCGGCACGCCATCAGCATCTAGTTGACACCAATCAATTACCGTCCACTGACGCAATATCTTTAGACAAGCAGTAGACCCTGGACCTGCAAAAGAGAAAGTCTGATCTCTAAACGTTGCATCTAATAGATCACATCTATCCGTACCTGGGAATTGCGGGTAGGCAAACTCAAAATCTAAGTTATCAGGGTGTAGACTAGCAAAGTTGCATCCCTGATCTGTATCGAAATCTAGTGGCCAAATAATATTGGCAAAATCAAAAGGTTCGTTGTTTTCAAATCTTAATGTCTGTTCACAACTAGCACCACCATTAGCATCTACTGCCGTAAATGTTCTCACGATAGTTCCGACACCACAAATAGTTCTATCCTCTGTTGCAACCACGGTTATTTCATCATCTACACAACTATCTGTCGCCGTAGCAAATCCGAAAGAAGTTAAATTATTTACATCAACTATATCAGTACAAGAAAGGATCTGATCATCTGGACAGAAAATCTGTGGTGGCACTTTATCCTGTACCTCTACAGTAACCATACAATCATTGTATCCTCCAAAGTTATCGATGGCTCTCAATACAACCATTTGCTCTTGGCCAGCATCAGCACAGCAGAAAGGAATCTCCTCGCTAAAGCCACAATTGTTGCTAACCTCTAGGACAAAAGCATACGGCTCATTATCTACTACTCTCCATTCTCCATTAACATCAACTATGACATAGTCACCATCATCAGCAATAGGACTTCCATCTGCCCAAACTTCAAACATTGGTGCAATATGATTCTCCCAAATAAATGTTCCATTCTCTACTTTGTCTTGAAGACCTATCAAGTATTGAGCACCAGGTGCATAAGCATTTACTTGGTCAAAAACCCACTGATGCTCAGCTTCTGATTCTAGTGTCAATAGTGTACCGCCATATGCCGCCGCTAGACCTGAAGCAATAAATCCAGGTCTTTGGAATCTTGACAAGTAATAATGTCTTTGAGATGCTGGATTAGAACCTCTAGCACCCAAATATTGTAAATCCTTGAATTGTGGACGATCACAATCGCAATCGTTATTCATTCTTCTTATTAGTGTATTGAACAAACCACAATCATCAAAACTACCATCATCAAAAGTCTGCGGGAATGCCTTAGCCGTTCCATCTAATCTAAGGGACACTACAGAATTCTGATCACAGATAGCTGTAGGTGTCACTTCATCCATTACGAATACATCAAATGAACAAGAGGCGAGATTACCACACTCATCATAGACGAGATAAGTCACTTCCGTACTGTCTGTAGCAGCAAACGTTAGCGTCTGTGCAGAAGTAATATTTTGTAAAAATCCATTCGCATACTTTAAGTCAATTTCAAAGTTGTCCGTCGTACAATCATCAGAAATTGTAGGTAAAGGCAGTGTAAAGTCAGCTTGACACCCAGGACCACCATCTGTACCAATAGTAATGTCCATTGGACACTCTACCCAAGGCGCTCTTGAGTCAGATATCTCTATAGTCTGCGTTCTTCTAAATGGTTGATCACAACCATCATAGATCGTCCACGTTCTCATTATCTTTTTCGTACATCCTAATTCTGATACAAGAATATCTCTGTAGTCTATCCCTGCATTACAGTACAAGTCTGTAATTGGGAATAAAGGGAATCCATTTATAGTCGGTATTCCTGTGATAGATGGATGTGGGAATCCGTTATCATCTAACTCAAGCCCTACACAAGATAATGCTGTACCCTCATTTTCGAGGAAGCCATCAGGAATAACAATTGCATCATAATCTAAGGGAAGTACATTAATGTTCTGCGTACATGGAGCAGAAACATTTCCAAAGCCATCTACAGCTGTAAATGTTCGGTGTACTACTTTTAGATAAGGGTCATCACAAGTTAATGGTGTCGTAGTTTCTTGAACTAAAGTAAACTCCGAAGTAGAACAAGCATCCAAAACTATAGGCTCATAACTATTCACCAAGTAACAAGGCAATTCTATATCATCACACTGTATCTGTGGCGCTCTCTTATCTTCGACATTGATTGTTGCCCAACAAGAATTTCCAGAACAAGGATTAATTACCTTGGCTGTCAATTGAGACCATAAGTGTGCTTCTGTAACTCTATTATTATTAATCAATTCTCCATTGGCATCCGTCAACATCAATTGATAGACAACATTAGGTTCTGGATCACTTACAAGTAACTGATCGGCTGATAGTATTGACTGACAACCATCTCCTAAGGAAATGTTTAACTCGTTAACACAAGCCATAGCTAGACCTTCTCCAGATCCAACTTCTACAGCCAAACTAACTGGTGCTACACAGATATCTGGGCAAGACGGTATAAAGGTTAAATTTCTCGGTCCAGGATTATTACCCCATTCGATAGTGACAGATGTCAATCCAAATCCTGAGCCTACAGTACCTGTACCAGAACCTGTTATCATAACACCTGGTGGCACATCAACGAACTCTCCATCGCCTTCTAGGAACCAAATATAATTTTCACAATTTTCATATTTTTCTTGCCATACCTCAGCTTCGTAGGTATGCGTACTTCCACTACATACAGCACCAAGTCCAGCACTATTTACAACGGGTTGACAATAAGTACAAGCTTCTCCTCCTCCTGATATTTGAAGAAATGCACCATTTCCATTTGTAGCTCGTAAGGAGTACCCTCCTCCAGAGACAACCTTTATTCTTAAGGTATAGTTACTAGTACCGTCTCCATTAGGAACTTCTGCAAACTGCACCCCTGTCGGTCCTGTTGGATAAGGAATAGTAACCCCTGGAGCCGATGTAATGTTGAATACATCAAAAGCAGAGTCTAGAAACCAGTCTTCTCCAGAAACTGAAGTTATGGCAACTACATCTCTAAACTGGCCATCTTGACCATTAGTAGCATTATTAAGACAAGTACATTCTTCTTGTAGCACGATAGACGGCACAAAAATAAGTGCAGGGTCAGAATCATCTTCGTCATCTAGTCCTGTCCCATCTAAGTAATCGTCCATAGCCGTTACAGGCATTCCACCTGAATCATTTCCATTTATTGCATCTGCATTAGAATCAATATCCGCAGAGCTTATATCATTATTTCTTATGTCATAAACTTTGCTAATTTCCGCAACATTCACATAAGCTCCCGCATGTCCTCCCGAATTAATCAGCACAGAAATCTGATCTGTGTATACCTGACCAGGTTGTAGACCAGAGATAAATACAATCTCCTTTGTAGCTGTATGTGTAGAAGCGTCTAATGTCCAAGAGTTGTCAACAAGGATCATATCTTCTGGCAAATAATCTACTACGGATAACTTACCTATTGCAGCTGTTCCTTGATTATGAATCTCAATAGTAAAGATTACTATATCTCCTAAATTGAAAGTTCTTTGCTTAGTTGTTTTGATTAGAGCAAGGTCAATCAACCTTACAGATACACTTGCAGGGTCTTGATCATCTTCATCATCTGTTCCGTGATCAAATATTTCACCGTCTGTAGTAGAATTAGGTACTCCACCTGTATCATTAAACATATCTGCATCTGGTACAGAATCAAAATCTTCTCTAACCACATTGTCTGTAGACGTTGCTGATGAGATCTCTGCATAGTTCATTAACTGTCTATCACCTGTCACGTCTCCGACCGTGAAAGAAACAGAAACGACAACAGATTCTCCTGCGGCCAATACTTGATTGTATGTATACTCTACAAGACCATTACCGACTACAGTCCATCCTTGGTTACCAGCGTTTGTAAATATCAGCTCTGTCGGAAAATTATCTGTAATTGTAAACTCTTGAGCATCAACATTACCTTGATTATAAACTGTTATATCAAAGGTGACAACTTCTCCCTCATCATAAGCACGATTATCTCTATTCACTTTAGTTAAAGCTAAGTCGAATATATTGACCACTTCTGAATCATGATCATCTTCATCTATGGCTCCATCATCACTAACTAGATTATCGGTATTGGAACCAGCTACACCACCGTTATCATTATTCCTAATATTGTCAGCAGTAGAGTCGCTATCTGAATTTTCTTGACCATTGCTATCTAGCGTGGCACTTATCTCTGCCGCATTCACAAAGTCTTGAATATTGTTTGAACCCATTAGCCTCAAGAAAATAGATTTCTTATAAACTTGGTTCGGTTGTAGTGGCGTATTAACATCCAAGGTGGCATCTGAACCATCATAATTCCAATCAGGATTAGAAGTTGCCACAAACTCGTAAGCTTGTGTCAGATAATCAGTTACTGTAAAGCTAGCCGCTGGAACTGTTCCTTGATTAAACACTGTTATTTCGAACTCTACTATATCGCCAAATTTTGGATTAGGATCACTCAACAAAACTTTGCTTAGCGCTAAGTCAAAATCCGTAGATGGCTTTAAGCCGAGATCAAAACCAGTATCATTTCCTGATCCTGCTACAACTGATACATTTGGCAAATAATCCAAAGCACTACAAGCACCTCCGATAGTAAAATTAGAATTGATATTATTATTTCCAACTGTAAGTGTCGGCACAAAAAAGCTACCGTTAAAATCATACAATCCAGTGGCCACATCAAAACTTGAAGCATCTAATACAACATAGTATTGTTCTCCTACATAGATACCATCAGTTGATGTAAATGAATAGAACCCCCTACTATCTGTAGTCGTAGAAGATACAACAGAACAGTTTTCATCATATAGTGTAAGTGCAGCATTGGCCATTCCTGGCTCATCTGCATCTTGTACACCATTGCAATTATTGTCAAACCATACATAGTTTCCTATTTGTGCTGACAATGGTCCACAGCCTGCTGTTATATCTCCAAAACCTGTCGCCTTACCAAAGTAGGTCGATATATTCTGGTTATACAGTTCTATAGAACTAACCTTTGTACCATTATTAGTATCATATCTGTGTAGCCCCCCTGAATATGCTGAAATAGCAGGGTCAAAAACTGCCGCCACAACTACATCAGAGTTAGGTAATATATATACTGAGCCAATTGTTATCTCTGGGTGATCACTAGGGTTACCTGGGAAATAGTCCTCTCCAAAAAACTCACCTCCATCTGGTCCCTGACCGTTATTAACACCAGAACCTACAGCACCAGGTATTGCACCGTTACTCTCAAGCACCCAACCATTGTTGGTTTTTGCTGCTATGAGAAGATCTCCGTTCTGATCATCTACTCTAGAAGTAAGGTCATCACAAAAAGCGTGTCCTATCCGATCGGATAGTGCCAATATCATATTTCCATTACTTGTAAATTCCATATCGGTCAACCAGTGCATCGTTCTTTTTTGTGCTAAGTTATCTGCACTCCATACACCTTGAGAATAATCATCACTAAATACCAAAGTGAAGTTTCCAGAATTAGGATTCAGTTCATACACGTGGATACTGGTATCATTTTCATCTAAAGATGTCTCTCCCGTACAAGTGACACCTACATAGATAGAGCCGTTATATTCCTTAAGGCCAAAAACAAGGAAATCATTATAACTGCATCCTGGACTTGGAACAGAATAAGCTTGTGTTGTTGATGTAGTAGGATTATTTGCATCAATTCTAACTACAGAATTGTTGAAAAGATTGACGACATATAAGTTGTCACCTGAAGCATCAAGTACAAGTCCACCTAGTCCGACTTTTCCAACATTGCTACCATAAGTGCAATCGAGATGATTGGTCGTTGATAGAGTGCCTACATTCTGACCTAGAGCAGACAACTTGGTAAAGACCGTCGTCGTCGGATTTGTCCCAGAAAGATCTGTCTTATATATAGCATCGTGGCCACCTGCGGCCAACCCTGAATGCTGTTTGACAAAGGCTGAAGAGAAAATTTCTTGAGTTGCTTCCTTGTAAGTCATTCCCCATACTGAGCCAGTCTCACCTTGTGTCGCATATACCTGGACACTGGAGCTAGAGTTGAAGGAATTGACTAAACCTATTATTGTTTCTTGGTCAGGGTTGTTGCCCGCTTGACCGTTAACAAAACAAGACAGGAATATCTCCGTGCCATTGTTACAGGTTGTATTTCCTTCAGTAACTCCAAGATCAACAGCGCATTGAGGCACAGTAACAAACTGTACATCGCCATCGTTGTCGGAACCAAAATTGGAAACAAGCACATCACCAGTAATGGCGAACTCCACTCTGTACGATTGTCCATCGACTAGATTAGATATGCTGTAGGCACCACTATTGTTACTTAGTGCCTGACCTCTCTGGACACCTTCTGCATCGAAAACTCTGACCTGCAAGTTTGCATAGCCAGACTCTGCAGGATCGTTGTCACCATCTAAGTCATTATCAATAAACACGGTACCTGATACCGTAGTGGAAGGGCATTGCGCTACCATCTCCTGGGGGGAAATGAATAGAAACAATGATAAGAATAAGGATATTAACCCTACTCGAGCATTAAAAGAATTTCTCATTTGACCTTTTATTAGTAAAATTCAAAACAGTACGAGACTCTGATACGAGCACATGCTCGTTCAGTTACTGTTTAGGGGGTGGGTGGGTAAATTCGGTTTCTGGTCAAACAACGGTGTAAAACATATTACACCAGATGCAAATATATAAACAATTAGATAATATGGTAATACATATTACAATTTTTTCTAATTTGTTTTGAGCCGTGATTTATATAGATACGGCTATATTTACCCTCAAGACAACCAGATATATGATAAAAGAGAGCTTACAACAAGAAATAGAGGCCATAAAAGACCAAGGACTCTATAAGAAAGAAAGAATCATTACGTCTAGACAATCTGCTGAGATAAAGACTTCCCAAGGTATGGAGGTTCTTAACTTTTGTGCCAACAACTATCTAGGGCTCTCCTCGCATCCCGATGTCATCCAAGCGGCCAAAGACACTATAGATTCGCACGGGTTTGGAATGTCCTCAGTACGATTTATCTGTGGGACCCAGGATATCCATAAAGACCTAGAGGCCAAGATTGCTGCCTTTGTAGGTACTGAAGATGCCATTCTTTATGCTGCAGCATTTGATGCCAACGGGGGATTGTTTGAGCCCCTACTTACTGCAGAAGATGCCATTATCTCCGATCAGCTCAATCACGCCTCTATCATAGACGGCATCAGGCTCTGCAAAGCCAAGCGCTATAGATACCTTAATAATGATATGGCCGATCTAGAAGTCAAGCTCAAAGAAGCCAAGGCTGCTGGAGCTCGTCGTATCCTCATCGCCACAGATGGGGTATTCTCTATGGATGGCATCATCGCACAAGTCGACAAGATCTGTGATCTAGCGGACCAATATGGTGCCCTTACAATGGTAGATGATTGCCACGCAACAGGCTTTACTGGAAAAACAGGCAAAGGAAGCGCAGAGCACTGTGGGGCCTATGGCAGAGTAGATATCATTACTGGCACTTTTGGGAAAGCGCTAGGCGGGGCTTCTGGGGGTTTTACTGCCGCTAGCAATGAGATCGTCGATATCCTCAGACAAAGATCTAGACCTTATCTCTTCTCCAATACCCTAGCCCCTTCTATTGTAGGTGCCTCGCTCAAGGTCTTGGATGTCCTCAATGCGAGCACAGCATTGAGGGATAAACTAGAGGCCAACACAACGCTATTCAGAACTGGAATGGCTGCAGCAGGTTTTGACCTGGTACCAGGAGAACATCCTATAGTACCAGTGATGTTGTACGATGCCAAGCTCTCACAAACTTTTGCTGATGCCCTACTCGAAGAAGGTATCTATGTCATAGGATTTTTCTATCCCGTTGTACCTAAAGAAAAAGCGAGAATACGTGTACAAATTTCTGCAGGCCACGAACCACATCATATAGAGAAAGCCATAGCAGCCTTTACTAAAGTAGGAAAGGAGCTTAAAGTAATATGATAAGATGCAGCTGCCCCAACTAACCAAATCACAATTCAAAACCTTTTTTCTGCTTTATGCTGCACACATAGATTATGACTATTCATCTCCTGAAGAAGAGTTTATAAGAAAAAGATCTAGCCTAGCAGATTACAATTCTATGTATACCCTACTAAATAATCACTCAGAATACAACAGCCTCAAAATAATATTAAATAATAAGTGCCACTACCTTGAAAACACCAAGGAAAAAGATGACCTATATAGGGAAGTCACTGACTTGTTTAAAATTGACGGCCAGTATTCAAGACCAGAAAAAGTGTTCTTAGATTTTCTCGACAAAATGATGTTAACCACTTGATATGAATTTAGATATCACAAAAAAACTCTTTCTCGTTACGGGAGCGACTAGTGGATTTGGGAAGGCAATCACGGAAGCTCTCATAAAAGAAGGAGCACATATTATTATCAATGCACGCGGAGAAGAAAAACTAACAGCACTTGCCGAGCAACATCCTCATCAAATAGAGACAGTTGCAGGTGACATCACAACTGACGAAACCATAAGTCGTGTCACAAGATGTATAGGCGAAAGAGCTCTGTCCGGTATGGTTATTAATGCTGGTGGTCCACCCGCTATGTCCTTTCAAGAATCTGATCTAACAGATTGGGATAAAGCCTACGCCTCAGTGCTCCGATGGAAAGTCAAACTGACTCAAGAACTCCTCCCCCTCCTCAAACGAGAAAACTATGGCCGCATCGTCTACATAGAAAGTGTCTCCGTTAAGCAACCCGTCACCAATCTTGTCCTCTCTAACTCCCTTCGACTAGCTGTTGTCGGATTTGTCAAAACACTATCCCAAGAAATAGCTAGTAGTGGCATCACGACAAACATCTTAGCGCCAGGCTATCACGCCACTCCAGCTATGGATAGACTCTTTGAGAAGCAGAGCCAAACCAAAGGCATCACCAAACAAGAAGCCAGAAATGCTTTTGAAAAAGAACCACCTGTACAAAGAATGGGTAAAGCAGAAGAGTTGGCATCTTTGGCTGTATGGCTACTCTCACCAAGCTCTGGCTATCTCACGGGACAGACCATTTCTGTAGACGGAGGGCTAGTGCAAGGGGCCTTTGGATAATGATTTCACTGCAGTTTAGAAAGGGTTAGTTGATTTACAGCTTTACATACAAAGGCACTTAATGGAGAGAATAAGACTAGCCAAAATGACATTTAAATTTTATAGCAAAAAAAAAACAGATCCTAATTCAAACTATAACTTTTCGAAACATACCATTTGAAGGTCGATCTTTTCAGTTGATACTCCATAACATTTGCTTCACTTGTAATTAAACTTTCACCTCTAGGATAATCACAAGAAACAAATACTCTGGCACTATCAGATTCGATTGAAATTGATACTGACAAAGCACCAGTATCCTTAGTCAAGTAGGGCTTATAATGTCCTTTGAAAAATTCCACTTCATCTATAGGGCGATAATATGTTGAATCCGCATGCGTCACTTTGATTGGTCGCATATAGGTACTACAGTATCATCATACGCCTCTATAGCCATAAGTATCTGTGAATGCTCAACTCTGGCACAAGAACTAAAGAGCAGAAGTAATAAAATGAACCGCATTTCTACCTATGAATTAACAAATCAACAAACTGATCATCATCAACAATATAGACTTCTAATAGGCATAAGAACTAGATTCTGATAAGATATTGTTCTAGATCCATTTAGACTCAACTAAAAGTGCATCGAAGTAAACTAATCAAAGAAATATTCGATTTCTATCGGAATCAAATTTACTTTCATTCGTCAACATCAGTCGTTCCTAAGCTACACACATTATTAAGCGTACACACTCTATCAGCCCTCCTTAAATTCTAGCGACGCCTTCAACACCATCGTGACAGTATCATCTAGAGTCTCCTCAAACAAGATCACCTTATCTTGAATCAACTTATGCAATAGACTTTCTTGAAAGTGTCGGATAGTCATCATCTGCAAGCCTCGGGTGATATCCACTGTGAGTAAGACACTTATATCCTTAATAAAAGTCTTGAGCAAACTCTCTTTGACTGGAAGGATCACTAGCGTAAAACTAATTGCAGAGTTACGCATCACACCGAGTTTGATTTTATGCTTACGCATTTTTTCAAAAATAAAACTCAAATGATCTTCCGAGATAAAAGAAAAATCCTTGCTGGAAATCTGTAAAAGAATAACATCATCTTGTATAACAACAATTGGTGGATACTTTAATTGTCCCTGAGTGGAAATGACCGTTCCTTTATTTTCTGGATGTATAAATGATTTGACTTTGAGTCTTATCCCTTTATTTTGGATGGGCTGTATCGTTTTAGGGTGTATGACCTTGGCACCATAATACGTCATCTCGATTGCCTCTCTATAAGTTAATCTTTCAAGCAACTCGACATTGTCAAAACGTCTAGGATCCGCTGTCAATATGCCGGGCACATCTTTCCAGACAGTCAACTCTTCTACTCCTAGGGCATACGCTAGAATGGCTGCTGTGTAATCTGACCCTTCCCTACCCAAAGTAGTCGTAGCACCATCTGCAGTGCCACCTAAAAAGCCTTGTGTAATGATGACGTCTGCTTCCTTGGTCAAAGCCTTTATTTTCTTAGAGACCAGCTTCACCGTTTTCTTGAAGTCGACCTTCCCTTCTCTGTAAGTCCTATCCGTTTTCAAGACGCCTCTTATGTCCAACCACGCTACGGACAGTCCTATTGATGACAAATAGTTATGGACGAGCACAGTAGAATACAACTCACCTAAGGAGACAATCTGATCATAGATATAGGCTTCGTCAAGTTTCTTTTGGGATGCTAATAGTGCCTGACAAGCCTTGGCCAACTTTGTATATTTCTTTTTGAGGTCTTTAGGATTAACATCAAGCGCTTGGGCTACTGCATAGTGCTGATCAGCAAACGCCTCTAAGTTGCTCCCCAGGGATTTCTTAGACTTGAGATAATCCGTAACATATCCCTCTAGTTGATTTGTATTCTTACCCATAGCTGATAAGACGACAACCAACTTTTTTCGTTTTTGCTGCTGGATAATACCCGCTACATTCTTGATCCTTTTGGGGTCTCGTACTGAAGCACCTCCAAACTTAAAAACAGTACACTTCATTCACCAAAGATGAGGGAATTTTAGAAATTGTAAGGTCAGCTACCTTGCGATGGCGAAATATTAATTCACATTTCTTCCCTTATAAAAACATATATTTCGAACAATTGGACTAAACGACAAATTAGTTGTGTAAATCAGTCGATGACAATTAATTACTTTACTTTTGTCGACCTTGAAAACGAAGTCCATTTAAATGACTGAAGAACTAAATCTAGCACTCCAACTCCTCGTCGTAGGTATGGTATCCGTATTCACTATATTAGGTATAGTGGTGGGCCTAGGGAAGCTGCTGATAGGTGTAGTTAACAAGTATAGTCCTGAAGTTGTAGAAACCAAACAGGTCAGAAGACAAAAGAACGTTTTCAGCCCTAAAAAACTAGCCGCTATTGCGGCTGTCGTAGACCATATCACACTGCAACAAGGTGTGATTAAGTCCGTAAAAAAATTGTAAGAAGCACAAATTCTTAACTATGAGTAAAGAAATTCAGTTAGGCCTGGTATACAGGGATATGTGGCAATCATCAGGTAAGTATATGCCGACGGTAGATGAGTTATGTCAAGTTGCAGAACCTATAGTGGCGATGGGCTGCTTTGATAGAGTCGAGACTAACGGAGGTGGCTTTGAGCAAATTAACTTGCTAAGAGGAGAAAATCCCAATATCAGTGTAAGGAAGTGGACAGAACCATTTAACAAAGCAGGGATCAAAACCCATATGCTCGAAAGAGGCCTCAATGGTATCCGGATGAGTCCTGTATCACGGGATGTGCGGAAGCTGATGTTCAAGCTCAAAAAGATACAAGGGACAGACATCTCCAGATCTTTTGATGGACTTAATAATCCACAGAATCTAGAATTGTCGTTTCAGTATGCCAAGGAAGGGGGTATGATCGCCCAAGGCGCTATGAGTATTACCTACTCCCCTGTCCATACCGTAGAATACTACATCAAGCTTGCCGATCAGTACATAGACAAAGGTGCTGAGGAAATCTGTGTCAAGGATATGGCTGGCATAGGCCGTCCTGTCTCCATAGGAAAGATGATCAAGGGTATCAAAGAAAGACATCCTAATGTTATCGTCTCATATCACGGGCACTCTACGACTGGATTCTCGATAGTCTCTGCACTAGAGGCTGCAAGGGCGGGTGTAGATGTCATAGATTGTGGTATGGAACCACTCTCTTGGGGTACTGGCCACGCTGACCTCCTTACAGTACACGAGATGCTCAGAGATGCAGGTTTCAAGTTGAAGCCGATCAATATGGATGCCTATATGTCTGTCAGAGCGATGACGCAGAAGTTTGTCGATGAGACCTTGGGCTACTATATCAATAAGAAGAACAGATTTATGAATTCCCTCCTCATCAAGCCAGGGCTACCTGGAGGGATGATGGGATCACTAATGGCCGACCTCGAAAAGAATTTGGCCTCTGTCAACAAGTGGTTGACTAAAAACAATAAGGATACCCTAACACAAGACCAACTCCTCATCAAGCTATTTGATGAAGTAGGTCATACCTGGCCTAAGTTGGGCTACCCACCACTCGTGACACCCTTTAGTCAATATGTCAAGAATCTCTCATTGATGAATGTCATACAAGTCATCAAGGGTAAAGAAAGGTTCTCGATGATAGACGAAAATACGTGGGGTATGATGCTCGGAAAATCTGGTCAACTACCAGGTGAGCTTGCTCCTGAACTCGTCAAGATGGCAGAGCAGCAAGGCAGAGAATTTTTCACGGATAATCCTCAAGACCTCTACCCTGATGTCCTCGATGAATTCAGAGCGAAGATGAAAGAGAAAGGCTGGGAGACTGGTCAAGATGACGAAGAACTCTTTGAATATGCGATGCACCCTGCACAATATGAAGACTACAAGTCTGGAGCTGCTAAGGAAAAGTTTGAGGCCGATCTTGCTAAGCGTAAAGCTGATGCGGGAGGCGGAAGCTCAGCAAACAAAGCCGGAGCCGTAGTACCCGTACCAATGAGCGGAGGCGGAGCAGCTGCACCAAGACCAAAGTCCCTAGTTGTCGATGTCAACGGAGAGAAATTCCAAGTTAACATCGACTATCCGGACCAAGCAGCAAATAGCAATGCTGCCGCACCAGCAGCAGCTGTTACAACTCCCTCAGCCAGCACTGAAGGCAACTATGTGACTTCTCCTCTTGAGGGTAAATTTTTCCTGACCAAAGGCTCTGGAGAAGTTGGTATCAAAGTAGGTGATAAAGTAGAAAAAGGAGACACTGTTGCCTATGTAGAATCGATGAAGGTCATAAATGCTATCACCAGCGCCTACGCCGGTACAGTAGCAGAGATCACGGTCAATCACGGTGACGATATAGAAGAAGATCACCCTATCATCAGGATTGTATAGTCAAGCGCATAAGTGGAAGTACTTAATAAGATATATGAAATGACGGCCTTTGGTCAGTTGGCAGAAGACCCTAGGTCTCTGATAATGTTGGCATTGGCAGGGCTGTTGCTCTACTTAGGTATATTCAAAAAATATGAGCCCCTACTCCTCGTGCCTATAGGCTTTGGCGTATTGTTAGCTAACTTCCCAGGTGGCAATATGAATGTCGTCTCTTCTGAAATGAATCCCGATATCAAGCATATGTCTATCATAGAGATCGCGGATGGCTTCGGGATTATGAATATGTTGTACTACCTCTTGATTAAAACTGGCTTGCTCCCGCCCCTCATCTTTATGGGTGTAGGCGCGATGACAGATTTTGGACCTCTCCTCAGAAATCTCAAGTTAGCCTTCTTTGGGGCTGCCGCACAGCTAGGGATTTTTACAGTATTGACAGCAGCTATAGTTTTTGGCTTCACGCCACAGGAGGCAGGTGCACTCGGTATCATCGGTGGTGCTGATGGACCTACTGCTATCTACACAGCGATCAAACTAGCACCCCACTTGCTCGGCCCGATAGCTATTGCGGCCTATTCTTATATGGCATTGGTTCCTGTTATCATTCCACTTATAGTGAAGTTTACGATAACTAAAAAAGAGCTGGCCATCAATATGAAAGAGCAAGACAGACTCTACCCCAATAAGATTAAAATTAAGAATCTCAAACTCGTAAAGATTCTGTTCCCTATCTGTCTCGTGCTGGTGATTTCAATGATTGTCCCTTCTGCTACCCCACTCATAGGGATGCTGCTCTTTGGTAACTTGGTCAAAGAAATCGGCACTGCTACCAATAGACTTTTTGAAGCAGCCTCTAACACTATAATGAATACGGCAACAATTTTCTTAGGCCTGACAGTAGGCGCGACGATGACCTCAGTCACCTTTCTCAATTTTGAGACGCTGATGATCATCTTAGGCGGATTTATTGCTTTTGCTTTTTCTATCCTCGGTGGTATTATCGCCGTCAAGATTCATAATCTCTTTAGCAAAAAGAAAATCAACCCACTGATCGGTGCGACTGGACTAAGTGCAGTGCCTATGGCTTCTCGTGTCGCTAACGATATTGCACTGAAAGAGGATTCTTCTAACCACTTGCTCCAATATGCCATGTCGAGCAATATCAGTGGTGTAATCGGCTCGGCGGTAGCTGCAGGAATCCTCATCAGTTTCTTAGGGTAAGGCTCTATTCTTTAGTAAGGTCTCTGCGACACACGTGGAGTAATTACCAATAATAAAATTCATAAAATGAAATTAGGTAAGAGCATAAGAATATATTTAAAAGAAGGATCTGTTACTGGAATAAAATTCGCTGAAGTTGTTAATCAAACAATCCAGACACTTTCATGCCCACGGACTAAAATATCGGAATTAAACAAACACTTTTCTAAAGAAATAAATACTCAAGGTGTATATTTTCTAATTGGCTATGAGGCAGAATCAGGAAAACAGATAGTTTACATAGGTGAAGCAGAGAATGTGTGGGATAGGTTAAAAAATCACGACTACAAAAAAGACTTTTGGAATGAAGTAATCCTTTTTACAAGTAAGGATGATAACTTAACAAAATCTCACATAAAGTATCTAGAAAGCCGAATAGTTCAAACGGCAATCCAAACAAAGAGATATGGAATCAAAAATGGAAACAATCCAACATTAAGCTCATTACCTTTGCCAGATAGAGATGCAATGGAGGAATTTTTAGAAAATGTAAAGATTTTAAGCGGAACCTTAGGGCATAAATTTTTGGAAGATCCTATAGCTATAAAAAAGTCGACAACATTTGACAATCCAATGACCGCATCTACAGAGAACTATGAAGTAATTGATACTTCTGGCGAATATAAGCTTACACTTAACGTAGGTAACATTTTAGCTTATGCAATTCAGACTAACGAAGGATTGGTCGTACTGGAAGGCTCAAATGCATCTAACAGTCCAACCAAAAGTTATGGTTATGGATCTTTACGAGATACACTAATTACTGAAGGAATTTTAAAAAAGGAAGCTACTAAACAATTAGTTTTTACACGAAACTATTTATTCAATAGCGTTTCTGCTGCTGCCGCTGTTATTCTCGGATATTCTGTAAATGGTAGAAATGTCTGGAAAAACAACAATGGAAAATCAATTAAAGAAATTGAGAAAAATGAATTAAAATAAAAACTAGTAACAATAGATAAGAAGTAACTGTGCACCATTTTCCTTAAGGGTACCCTATCCCCTTGATGTCTCCAAACATGGGCACCCTCCTACCCTCCACAAAAACCCCTATATTACGATTGAACTTCTTCACACAAAATCATAACTCATGAAAGCTTACCTCATACTTTTCATCCTTTGCTTCCCCCTATATTCTTGGTCTCAAATGACACCAGTAAGAGGAGCACAAGCACCGATGGTACTGCAACAGCCACTCCCCTTTCCACAAGACACTAATGCGGTATCCGAACCCAGCGTCTCGAGATCGGCTATGGATGCCATTATCGGCACAACCAATTATGATTTTCAGTCTAATGCCAGTATAATGAATCGTCTCATCAATCATGGAGATGGACGCTTGACAGGCGTATGGACGATGAGTGTAGATGATGCGAGCTTCAGCAATAGAGGGACGGGGTACAATCACTTTGATGGCAATCAATGGGGTGAGAGTCCCAGTGAAAGAATAGAAGAAGTCCGAACGGGATGGCCCTCTATCGTCGTGACAGAAGATGAGAAGGAGCTGATCGTCTCCCACGATTTTGCGCAGAATACTTTGGTGACATCTAGACGCGTAGCTGGAGATATCGAATGGGACTTCAGTTCTGTAGACACCGATGTACCTATAGGTATCCTATGGCCGCAGATGGCATCAGGACGAGACAATATGGTCCATCTCATTGCAATGACCAGCCTCAACGGAACCTACCAAGGTGTGGAGGGGCATCTCCTCTATTATCGATCGAGTGATGCCGGATTGACCTGGGAGGTCAAGGACTTTATTGTACCCGGACTAGACAGCACCTTATATAGAGATTATAGACAGTCAGACTCTTATAAAATAGCGGCGAGAGGTAATACGATAGCTATTGCCAAGTTTTCATTTTGGGAAGATGTGGTGGTATTCAGGTCTGATGACAATGGGGATACGTGGACCAAATCTGTGATCTATGATTTTCCCTTGGAGAACTATATTGAGGAAGATGGATACAGTGTCGATCAAGTGCCGACAGATCCCTTTGCGCCTACAGAAATGGCCATTTATTCTGCTGGAAATTCGGGTAATATAATTGTCGATCATAATATGGACTTGCATCTGTTTTTTAACTCGCTCTATGTCTCCGACGAAATACTTGGCAACAACACTCTTGAGTATTTCCCGTGCACAAGTGGGATTGCCTATTGGAAGGAATCTATGGGAGAAAACACATTTAGAATCATCGCCAATGCAGTCGATGCCGATGATAGTGGCTTCTTAGATTTTGATTGTGTGACGCCTAACTTCAGTCATCGCAACTCTAGCCTCACCACGGCACCCAATGCGGGTGTGGATCAAGACAATAATCTATATCTAACATATACAGGAGTTACAGAAAACTACATCACCTTGACAGCCTTTCCCGCTATTCAGCATAACCAACACATCTACGCTGTGAGATCGGAAGATGGAGGAGATACCTGGGGAGAACCCGTTGACCTGATTAAGGTTACTAACCCATCCATCATAGAAACAGTCAATGCTGACTTCCCTACCATAGCACTTGATGTGGACGAAAATATGCACATCCTCTATCAGCAAGATTTTGAGCCAGGTAATGTGATTGCCGATGGTGATCCACCTTCAGAAAATAGTATGGTGTACTTGAGTTTTTTAACTGGCTTGTTTAACCTAGTATCTACTGAGGAATTCCTTGACGGACATAGCCAGCTCTCCTTAAGTCCCAATCCAGCTGGTGATATTAGCCACTTAGACATCGATCCAGATTGGAGCAGGAAGGCCGTACTGACGCTTCACGATGTACAGGGCCGCATTCTACATACTGAAAATAACTCTGACTGGATGCAAAATGAGAAATATGAATTGCCTATCAGTACTCTAGAGAAAGGGATCTATATCGTCCAAGTTAAAGACGGGTCTGCTACCTCTATTGGCAAATTAATCCTTAACTAACTCTAATCTTATGGGTAAACTGATAATAGGGGCAGGCCTAGTACTCATCGTCATAGGGCTACTCTACACTTACGTCCCACAGGCGATCAATTGGTTTGGTCACTTGCCAGGAGATATTAGAGTCGAGAATACCAACTCTCGATTCTACTTTCCGATAACTTCGATGATTGTGATCAGTGTTTTCATTCACTTACTCCTGAGAGCTATGAGGTACTTCTCCTAATGCAAGTAGAAGGATAAATACACGTAGTTCCTATAAAAAAAGAAAAGCCTTCCAGGTGGGAGGCTTCTCATTATCGAACCAGTATGAAAAAAAACTACTCTTTACGCTTCTTTAGACGGACAACTTTTTGAAAAGTAACTGCCTAGAAAAGTATCCTTAGAATTTAACATTTCCAAATAGCTGCTACTTGTCATATTCAAAATTGGCATAAGATTTGGCTCAAGTTTCTTGTAATATTTGCACCCGGTATTATTACAACACTGAGATAACGTAAGAATGATGAGGATTATCAAGCACACAAGTGGTCTTATGGCTCTATTGGCTATAATAATATTTACCGGAATTGGCTGTACTGAGGATACCATAGATCAGTCGGCAGCTCTAGACTTCGAACTAGAGAAGCAAATAGCACGCTACTCACCTAGTGGGAGCTCAGACTTCTACATACTTCCGAGAGAGACTGAGCTAGATAAGATTCCGCAAGATCCCAAGAATCCTCTAACGCCAGATAAAGTCCAATTAGGGAAATTTCTCTTTTTTGAAACTGGTTTTGGTCTAGATTCTAAGCACAACTCTGGTCTAGGGACCTATTCTTGTGCTTCATGTCATATTCCCGAAAAAGGATTTAGGCCTGATGCCGTCCAAGGTATAGCTGATGGTGGTATGGGTTATGCTGATTTTCGCGAGATGAATCCTGACTATACAGAAGCTGATCTAGATGTACAAGAAGCAAGACCGCTTAATCTTATCAATGTAGCTTTTGTCAAAAATACTGGATGGAATGGTCAGTTTGGTGGAAGCGGAACCAATATTGGGACAGAAAATGTATGGGATGAAAGATTAGAAACTAGAAGAAACCATCTTGGTTATGAGGGACTAGAGACTCAAAACATACAGGGGCTGCGTACACACAGAATGATCATCAACAAATTCCTCACTGATCAGTTGGGCTATACAGAAATGTTTGATAAGTCTTTTCCTGAGTATGATTCAGATAATAGATACAGTCTGATAACTGGTTCGCTCGCGATCTCTGCATATCTCAGAACAGTCATTTCTACAGATGCCCCGTTCCAAGAATGGCTCAGAGGTGATGCGTCCGCTATGACTTTGGAGGAGAAAAAAGGTGCTGTACTATTCTTTGGCAAAGCGAATTGTAACAGATGTCATTACAATCAGAACCTAGGTTCTATGGAATATCACGCCTTAGGTGTCAATGATATGGATCAGCATCCAGAATCTGTCAATGCAAATAATCCTATAGCTCGCAGAAATCTGGGTAGAGGCGGTTTTACGAAGAGAGACGAAGATATGTTTAAGTATAAGGTGCCTGGCATCTACAATATATGTGATTCAGAACACTTCTTCCACGGCTCTAGTGCCACAACTATTGAGGAGCTTATAGAGTACAAAAATATTGCAGTCAAAGAAAACCCGAGAGTCTCTGACGATAATATGTCACCTAAGTTTACTTCGCTGAATCTTACAGAGGAAGAAAAAACTCAGCTTATAGCTTTCTTGGCTCGTGGATTAAAAGATCCCAACATTACAAGATTCCAACCTGACTTTGTCATGTCTGGCAATTGTATTCCAAATAATGATGAAGTCTCCCAAGACTTCTTGAACTGCAACTAGAAGAGGGTCCTTATACCAAGTTATTATAGCTCACACAGCTGAAATGTTCCCAATTTTGGAAATCCGCATAAAAGTTCCTATTTTTGGAACTGATGAGGATTATTGCCAAATCAACATTAAGAGACTATTGGACTGTAAACAAGGATGCAGAACAAGCACTACTGAGCTGGTATAAAGTTGCGAATAAAGCCAAATGGTCAAATTTCAATGAAGTCAAACAACAATTTGGGACTTGCAAGGTCCTTGGGCACGACCGAATTATCTTTAAGGTAAAGGGGAACAATTACAGATTAATAATCAAAATATCATTCGAAAATCAGTTGATTTGGATTAGATTCATTGGAACACACTCTGAATACGATTTGATAAACGCTAAAGAAATCTAATGAAACTTAAACTCATAAAATCGGAAGAGGAATACCAAAAAGCTCTTAAACGCTTGGATAAAATCTTTCACGCTAAGAAAGGAACAAAAGAACAAGAAGAACTCGAAATACTTGTTATGTTGATTCAACGATATGAAGACGAAACCGTTGGAGAATTTCCAGACCCAGATCCAATTGAAGCAATTAAATTCAAAATGGAACAAATGGAAATGACTCAAAAGGATTTAGCAGAAGTAATTGGGCTAAAAAGCAGAGCATCAGAAATTTTATCACGAAAAAGACCAATGAGCATAAACATTATTAGAAAAATCAGTACCGCTTTATCAATTCCAGCAGACATATTAATCCAACCATACAAAACTGTGTGAATAGTGTACGAGCTATGGAGCTATAACAAGCTATAATCCGGAGGAATTCATTCCTTCTTCACGACTCCAGACACAGCTGATCCGTTACATAAACTAAGAGTTTTTAATACCCCACAGATTAGATGGGTAGACACCTTTCTTGATGAGGTCATTGATTTTCTTAACGACAAAGGGCTTGTCCTTCTTATAGGTAACACCAAACCAACTAGACGGAGAGGTCAAGACCTTAACCTTAGCCTTTTTATCATCAATCATTTTGTCCAGAGTATATGGAATAAAATATTCAGATTTTTCCTCTAATCCTCTCTGCTTCAAGAAGTCTTTAAAATACTTCTCAGAGTGCTTGAAGTAGCTCGGAAAAAATCCAAACATATTCATAGACACCAGTGTATCAGGAGATAGCTTGCCTGCGCTACCATCCGCTTTGGGGTAAGAAATTCCGCCAGCACCTTTACTAATCTTCAAGGTCTCTACAATATCTGTGAGATACCCCTTGCTGTTCTTCTGACATACGCCTCTGTTTACAGTACCGTGGTCAGACAATGTATTCTTAAGGAGATAAGCCACTACGGCATACTCTGCTTTATTTTTATTTTTCCTGAAGAAATCTATCAAGGTTTGATAAGATTCTACGCCATAGTAGTCGTCTGCATTGATCACTGCAAAAGGTCCTTTGATGGCTTGGGCGCCCATCATAACAGCGTGTGCTGTACCCCACGGCTTTTGGCGAGCTGCAAGATATCTTGATCCAGTAGGTACTTCATAGAGTTCCTGGACAACAAAATCCATCTCAATATGATCACCTATACGCTTTCTAAAATAAGCTTCAAAATCATCTCTAAATGATTGTCGGACAACAAAAACAACTTTCTCAAAACCAGCTTTCTTCGCATCATAAATAGAATAGTCGATTATCGTCTCTCCGTGCGGACCAAAGGGGTCCATTTGCTTGAGACCTCCATAACGGCTGCCCATTCCTGCTGCCAAAACCAATAGTGTTGCTTTCATGTCTATCTTGATTATATCATATTAACTAAACCACTAATGTAGTGAATTTCGATACTAGATAACGTAAAAGCTGGGGATGAGTCAATAGATAGTTTATTAATTCATTCAATATCAATTATTTACATATACAGATTTAATTTAATGTACTATAAATTATTCATTTTCATATTTCATAATTTTATAACTTTGCCGACCGTTATAGTTAGATTGATATGCAGCTTAAATTTTGGACATTTTTAGTGGTTTTATTGCTTATTGGGGCTTGTACATCTGATAGGATGCCCGAGCTCATAGCCTTAGAATTAGAATTACAAGATTTGGTAGATAGATCGGCTACTCTCAATGGCGTGGAGAGTTATATCCTACCTGCATCGACCGATCTGGAACGCATACCGCAAGACGTAGAAAACAACCCGCTTACCGAAGCTAAAGTTGAACTCGGTAAGTTTTTATTTTATGAAACTGGATTTGCAACAAATGCAAGGCGTCCTGAAGGTATGGGGACGTACTCTTGCGCAACTTGTCATATACCAGAGGCTGGATTCAAAGCTGGATTTAGACAAGGAATAGCAGATGGTGGCATAGGATTTGGCGTCAATGGAGAGTCTAGAAGGAGAAGCCCCGCTTATATTACAAATGAGTTAGATGTACAGAGCGCAAGACCATTGAGTCTAGTTAATGTCGCTTTTGTCAAGAACACTTTATGGAACGGCAGATTCGGAGCAGAAGGGACCAATGTCGGTACAGAAAATCTCTGGAAAGAGTCAGATGGAACAGCACTTAATGAATTAGGGTTTGAGGCCATTGAGACGCAAAATTTTGAAGGGATTGAGACACATAGAATCCACATAACAAAAGAGCTGATCGATGCATATGGGTATACAGAGCTCTTTGATGCTTCGTTTCCTGGTATGGAAGATGATCTAAAATATAGCAATCACGCAGGGTCTCTAGCCTTGAGTGCTTACATCAGATCTCTTATGTCAGACAGAGCACCCTTCCAAGAATGGCTCAAAGGAGACAGTGATGCTATGACACCTGATGAAAAAAGAGGGGCTATCCTTTTCTTTGGCAAGGCCAACTGTAGCAACTGCCACCATCAAGAGAATCTCGGTTCTGGAGAATTCCACGCCTTAGGGGTCAAGGACATAGATGATGCACCCTACTTCAGAACAACTGAAGCTGAACTTCAAGATAGAAATATGGGACGTGGTGCCTTCACAGGCGTAGAAGAAGATATGTTTAGATTTAAAGTTCCTGGATTGTACAATGCTGGAGACTCAGAGCACTTCTTTCATGGCTCTAGCGCCTTAACTCTAGAGGATGTCATCACTTATAAAAATGAAGCTGTCACAGAAAACATAGATATTGCTCAAGAGCAGTTATCTTCCAAGTTTGTCAGACTTAATCTCACAGAAGAAGAACAAGCCCAACTGGTTACATTTATAAGAAGTGGGCTGAGAGATCCAGAACTGACGAGATACAAGCCAGAATCAATTATGTCCGATCAGTGCTTCCCTAATAATGATAGCGACTCTCAGATAGATTTGGGCTGCAAGTAGTGATTGGCTGCATTACTCATCATACCTTTTGATATTAAGCCCGAGAAATTCCCAAAGGAATATTTAGAATGCTTTATGAAGTGGCTACGTAAGTAGAATACAAGCCTTCGGTTTGTGTTGTTAAAACCCGCTTTAGTTTTAGAAATTTTGGCAACGCATTCTATGTTTTGTTACCATCTAAGATGACAAAATATCAACACCATTTTAATCTGATTCGTATCAAGATGTAAGCGCTTGCACCCTATTGCCTTTTCATCCTTAGACATTAAGTTTTGTGGCCTAAATGAGAGTAAAGTGCTAGCGTGGTTGTTGTCCAGAAGCCCATTTAGAAACTTACGTTAGTACCACCTGAGACACATACAGACAACAACTAATCTCTATGGAAGTAGGACACAGAAAACAATCAATAATCCACGTGCAACTCCGGCTGTAAGTACCAAGCCTTCGCTGCATTGGGGATAGATCTTCTGATATTTTGGATATAATCAACGAGGTCTGCGTTGGCACAATCAAACTCTAAGCCGACTCTCGTATAAGGGCCGTAGTCTTCCATATACACTTGATAGCCGCGTGACTGCAGTAGATTTTCCATCTTCTTGATATTTCGAGTTCGAGAAAATACACCTGTAATAATCACACAAGAAGT